>JAGLTN010000272.1 GCA_023135255.1 Planctomycetota bacterium | reverse complement strand
TTTACTACCCTTAAGGGTATATTTAAGATTGTAGTATATAATAACTTAAGCTTTTTATTCTGATTTTATATTTTGGGAATATATAAGATAATGTCAAAATACCTTTGGGTTTTAGTAATAGTATTCACGCTGATTTTGATAAAGGTTGCAAATAACCCGAAAGGTTCCTTTGCACTTGATTCGAATCTCAAAGAAACACAAAAATCAGAACCAGAAAACATCGCAGACCCCAACCAGGCTGTAATAAAAGCACAAAAAAACCACCCTTCTGATGCCAATGATAAAAAAACACCCCCAACAGATGACGCTAACAGTATAGAAGAATCAAACAAAACCGAAGATAAAACTTCAAAAGAAGAAGCTCCCGCCAAAAACCAAAAAACGCCTGAAAAATCTGCTGAAGAACCAAAAGCGGCAAAAACCAAAAAAACCCAGGAAAACCTCAGTCAAATTCAAAACCAACTTCAGAAAGAATTCACCAAAATATTTGCTGATTATATAGATAAACAAGGCAAGGTCAATTACAGGAAACTAAGAAGACAAAGACTCGTTTTGAGATCTGTCACAAATCCGATTGAAACTCTCAAGCCGGATGAATACCAAAAGTGGTCAAAAGAAGATAAAATAGCTTTCTGGATCAACACTTACAATATCAATAAACTAAAAGCAATAATAGAAAACTACCCTATCGTAGGTTCGAGATGGCTCAATCCTATATGGGGCGCAAAAAGTATAAGGCACATAAAAAACCAGCTGGATACATATAAATTCATCGTCATGAACGAAGAATTTACTTTTAATGAAATCGAAAACCGCTTTTTTAAAGACCTGTTTAAGGAACCAAGAATATTTTTCGCAATAACCATGGGTACGAAATCAAGTCCGCCCATGCTCAATACCCCTTATCAAGGCATAAAGCTTTATCAACAACTCGACGATCAAGTCAGAAAATTTCTCGCTGACGAAAAAATCGGATTCAAAGCAGACGAAGAAAATAAGATCGTGTATTTGTCATTATTATTGAAAACAGGTTGGTATGGCAGCCAATTTACAGAAAAATACAGTACTAACAAAATGTTCAAAGACAAAACATCCCCCGATATGAGAGCGGTATTGAATTTTGTCATCAATTACATCCCGCAGAACAATGTTTCATTTCTCAAAATAGGCAATTATTCAGTCAGATACCTCAATTATAACTGGCTGCTGAACGAATAGCTTTATACCCTTGACACATCCAAAATACACTTGCACAAGCTTCTTTAATAAGCAAATCTTAAAAAAAATAGTTTGACTATCTTTAAAAAAGTTTTACTATTAGGAATTCCATATATTAAACAGAATATAGGCTATAAGGCCCAATATTTATTACTGACAAAAAAGGAGAAATTGATAGATGGTTAAGAAACCTATTCACAGTAATTCTCACTGCGATGTGAAAAAATATTTATTCACAAGCGAATCCGTAACTATGGGACATCCGGACAAAGTCTCTGACTGCATTTCAGATGCTATACTTGATGCGATGCTCGAACAGGACCCAAAAAGCAGAGTTGCCTGTGAAACAATGGTAACTACCGGCGTTGTGATAGTCGCTGGTGAAATAACAACAAAAGCGATTGTTGATATCCCTCAAATCGTCCGCGATACCATTAAAAAAATCGGATACACCGATCCGTACATGGGATTTGACTATGAAAACTGTGCTGTCATGGTAAACCTCGACAAACAAAGCCCTGACATTTCACAGGGTGTTACCGAAGGCAAAGGTCTGCACAAAGAACAAGGTGCCGGCGACCAGGGAATCATGTTTGGTTACGCCTGTAAGGAAACGCCTCAGTTAATGCCAATGCCGATTCAGCTTGCACATGCTCTTACAATAAAGCTGGAAAAGGTAAGACAATCGAAAAAGCTGCCCTGGCTCAGACCCGATGGCAAAAGCCAGATAACTATCGAATATGAGAACAACAAACCAAAACGTATTCATACTGTTGTAATATCAACCCAGCATGGTCCTGCAGTGAAATATAACCAACTGAGAAAAGGTATCCTTGAAAAGGTTATCCTGCCTGTACTGCCTAAGAAACTCGTTGACAAAAACACTATCTACCACATCAATCCAACTGGTAAATTCGTCGTTGGCGGCCCGCATGGCGATTGCGGTTTAACTGGTAGAAAGATCATCGTTGACACTTATGGCGGCAGAGGCAGCCATGGCGGCGGCGCTTTCAGCGGTAAGGACCCTTCAAAAGTTGACAGAACTGCAAGCTACATGGCAAGATATATGGCCAAGAACATCGTAGCTGCAGGACTCGCCGACCAGTGCGAAGTACAGCTTTCTTATGCTATCGGTGTTGCTCAGCCGATCTCTGTTCTGATAGACACTGAAGGAACTGCAAAGATAAGTGAAGCCAAAATATCTGAAATAGCAGAGAAAATATTCCCTCTGACACCAAAACGAATGATTAAGCATTTGAAACTTGATAGACCTATTTACTCAAACACAAGTCACGGCGGACACTTCGGCAGAAAAGGCGACATCTTCACATGGGAAAAAATAGACATGGTTGACAAACTAAGAAAAGCAGCCGGCTTGCCCGCCAAAAAGTAAATGATAAAAAAACAAATAAACAAAAAGCCCGGCGATTACACTGTCGGGCTTTTTTTTGTATTACAATTTTTCAATTCACATTACCTAACAACAGGCTCTTTCATTGCCTAATCAACCTTTGGCAAACTGCTGCCTATTATGCTTTCGACATCATCTTTCTTTGCATCGAAAGACCTGATACGGAAACTATAACTATAATTTTTGCAAGGCAGCGTATATTCAGGATGAGTAAACTTACCCCAACTGGTATCGCCGCCAACGCCCATCTGTTTATAGTCGATATTAACTGTTATCTTGCCATCACTGACAAGCTCATTGATATGATTAGCATCCGCAATCGCCTGCATCGTGTAAGGCCAGGCACTAAAATTCATCGTATCCATCGCCTCAACAAAAATGCCAAACCCCTTATCATCTGTTATCGTAGCCCAGCGAACATCCGTTTTATTCCCTGTCTCCTGAGGCCTAACATAATAATGGAACTGCTCCTCAACGCTGCCTGAATATACCCCCAATGCTCCGCCAGTTTTCCTGTCCCAGTAAGTCTCCCAAGGCCCGCGTCCAAACCATGTCATATTTTTAAACTCACCGCCCATCGCCATCTGCATACCAAACCTGGGAAGCTTTGGTTGGCTGTTATCACCTGTAAATTCGTTCTCGACTAAAATATCACCACTGCCGTAAACAGTATATGTAGTTGTAAACTTACAACTTCCCGCAGGTATCTGTGAAACTCCAACAACACGAACAACCGATTTGCTTAGCTGTTTAGCACTTACCGATACAGGCTTTCTTCGGGCCCCTGCATTTTTCCAGACACCAAGACGCTTAGGCATCTTATTACCTTCATCGTTATCTATAGGAACTCGCCAGAAATTCGCCGCCAAAGGCTTAGAAACAAGCTCTCTGCCGCCAACAACATAAGATTCAATAACGCCGCTCTTATCGAAAACAACCTTAAAATCTTTACCAGTTACAACTGCTTTATCCTTAGATTTTTGCAACTCCAAAGCTGGCATTGAAGCAGCATCAAGCATCGGCTCTTCTACTCTGTCGTAAGGTATCTTAAACTGATCCCACGCAACAACGTGCCCTTTCGGTGCCCACGAAGTGTCCTTAGCCAAAGCAAAATAAACTTTCAACCAGTATTCCGCGCCAGGTTTTAGTTTTATTTTCTTAAACGGCACCCTGACATTCTGCTCCTTACCCGCATCAAGATAAAGCCTGGCAAGCTTACCATCCTGCAACAGTTTACCGTTTTCTGTCAGTTCCCAGCCTATATCAAAGTTCTCCAGCGAAGTAAAATTGTAATTATTCTTAACTTTAACACTTCCCCGTTTAAGGTTCTCCGCCTCCGCTTTGATATTCTGATATACTTTCTTAACTTCATACAGCGAAGGATTTGGCTTTCTATCCGGGCCCACAATTCCGTTACAACAGAAATTATTATCATTAGGCTTGTCACCAAAGTCTCCGCCATACGCCCAGAACTTTTGCCCCTTGGCATCAACCTTATGCAAGCCCTGGTCAACCCAGTCCCAGATAAATCCGCCCTGCAACCTTGGATACTTATAAATAGCATCCCAATAATCCTGCAAATTACCAACGCTATTACCCATCGCATGAGCATATTCACACATAATAATAGGCCCCTTATTCTCACCAGGCCAAATACCAGGCCAATGCTCAACCTGCCTGCCCTTCGCCATCCCAACGATGTCCTCAATATTAGGATACATAGGCCCCATTATATCAACGCAAAGATCACCACCGGCTGGATGATAATAAACCGGTCGAGTTTTGTCCCGCTCATGCATCCAGTCCGCACAAGCCTTATGATTCGCACCAAAGCCGGATTCGTTACCCATTGACCATATCACAACAGACGCATGATTTTTGTCACGCTCAACCATACTGCTAACCCGGTCAAGAAAAGCTGCCTTCCACTCAGGCCTCTTTGTCGGCAACACATCTTCTTTTTCTTTATTCCAAAGCCCATGTGATTCAATATTAGCCTCATCACAAATATAAAGCCCGTACTTATCACAAAGATCATACCATTTCGGATGGTCAGGATAATGGCTCGTACGAACAGCATTGATATTATGCTGCTTCATTATCTTAATATCTTCTATCATACCCTCGACAGTAACCGCCCTGCCCCGATACGGGTCATGCTCATGTCGGTTAACGCCTTTAATATAAATCGGTTTTCCATTAACACAGAACTGACCATTCTTAATTTCAACCTCACGAAAACCAAACTTACAGCTTTGAATCTCTATAGGCTTATCACCCAACTTAAGCAGCACAGTATAAAGGTAAGGCCTCTCCGCTGACCACTTCTTTGGCGTTTCAACCTTAGTCTCAAATCGAATAATTCCATCAGTCCTCGGCGGGATCGTACTCGTCACATTCGATAGCATCGGCTTAAAGCCAACCTGTTTGGATTTCTCATCATACAAACTCAATTCGATCTGAGGTGCATCCAAAGGCCTACCCGAATAGTTGTGCACATTCGCAACAACATTAAAAGTCGCATCTTTGTAATCTTCATCAAAGTCACAGGTGACAAAGAAATCACGAATATGCAGATCATCCGTCGAAAATAAATAAACATCTCTATAAATACCGCTAAGCCTCCACATATCCTGGTCTTCAAGGTAACTGCCGTCCGACCAGCGATAAACTTCCAAAGACATTGTATTTTTGCCGGGCTTTAAAAACTTTGTAAGATTAAACTCCGCCGGTGTCATCGAACCCTGGCTGTAACCAATACATTGGCCGTTGATCCAGATATAAAACGCACTTTTAACTCCATCGAAATGAACAAATACCTGCCTGTCCTTCCAGCCTACAGGAACTTCAAAATCCCTGCGATAAGAACCAACCGGATTATATTCATGCGGAATGTAAGGCGGATTCGCCGGAAATGGGTAAGGCACATTAGTATAGATCGGTATCCCATAGCCATGCAGCTGCCAGTTGGCCGGCACTGGTATCTCATCCCAGCCGCTAACATCATAATCGTCACGATAGAAACCCAAAGGTCTATCCACGGGCCTCTCTGACCATTTAAATTTCCACTTACCATTGAGCGATTCATAAAAACCAGACTTTTCCCTTTCGCAGGCCAATGCTTTCTTCACACTTTTATAAGGCATCAGCGTGCAATGCGCCGGCTCCTTATTAACACCTATCATTTCCGGGTCTTCCCAGTCTGTTGCAGAAACAATTGAAGAAAATAACGTTAAAATAATCGCGATAGCTATTAGTGATAATATTTTGTTATTCATACCGATTCCTTTAAAATTTCACATCAACTTATCTTTTAAATTTCAACAGCATAATAGTCTGTTTTTATAAATTATTCAACTTTTATAAATAGCTGACAATTTAGGCTATTTTCGTATCTGATAACACAATTCTGCTAATAATAATTATACGCCATGAAACCAAAAATATTTCTGCAAACATTCTTGTTGTTCAACTGTAAAAAAGTTAGAATCCTGTATTCTATCGCATTTTGTTTGCTTAGGTAACTTTCAAAATTAAAGGGGATTAAAAAATGAAAGCTATTTACTTGTTGTTTTGCCTTCTGGTAATGACTACTGGAGCCTCAGCCAAAGAATATCATGTTTCCATCAAAGGCAATGATCAAAATAAAGGTTCCGCTTCAATGCCCTACAGGACTATCTCAGCCGCCGCCGAGATCGCACAGCCTGGCGATATCATCACTGTTCATAATGGAACTTATCGGGAACGAATAACCCCACCTCGGGGTGGAAGCTCTGATACGAAAAGGATAGTCTACCGTGCTGCCAAAGGCGATAAGGTCGAGATCAAAGGCTCTGAAGTCATCACCGGTTGGGAAAAGCTCCAGCAAGGCGTCTGGAAGGTAATCATTCCCAATTCATTTTTTGGTAACTACAACCCATATAAGGATTTGATCAATGGTGATTGGTTCTATAAAAAAGAACAGAATCATCACACCGGAGAGGTTTATCTCAACGGCAACTCCCTATTCGAAAAAGCAAAGCTCAAGGAAGTCCTGAACCCAAAACCATATAAGGATGCCTTGGACAAAGAAGCTTCCACTTACACCTGGCATTGCCAAAGCGATGAGCAGAACACAACCATATGGGCGAATTTTCACGATGCCAACCCTAATAAGGAACTGGTAGAAATAAATGTCCGCCCAAGCTGTTTCTATCCCGATACCCCAGGCAAAAACTACATCACCATACAAGGCTTCCATATGAGTCAGGCCGCCACGCAATGGGCAGCACCCACAGCTGAGCAAATAGGCTTAATTGGCACACATTGGAGTAAAGGCTGGATTATCGAAAACAACGTAGTAAGAAATTCAAAATGTGTCGGCATTACTCTGGGCAAAGACCGCAAGACCGGTCACAATGTCTGGTTAAATGATACAAAAAAAGGCGGCGACATCCATTACATCGAAGTTGTTATACGGGCCTTGAAAATAGGCTGGTCAAAAGAAAACATTGGTTCACACATAGTAAGAAACAATACGATTTACGATTGTGAAGCAGCTGGGATATGCGGCAGCCTCGGTGCGATATTCAGCCAGATAACTGGAAACCACATATATAACATTCAGAGAAAAAGACAGTTCGTTGGCGCAGAAACCGGAGCCATCAAGATCCATGCCGCTATCGACACGATAATTAGTAATAACCACCTCCATCACTCAGACAAAGGGCTGTGGTTGGACTGGATGACTCAGGGAACTCGAGTCAGCAACAATCTCATGCACGATAATTTCCAAATGGACCTCTTTGCAGAGGTAAACCACGGGCCATACGTTGTAGACAACAATATTTTTCTATCTCCAAGCTCAATTGTTGACTGGTCCCAAGGCGGAACATTTGCACATAACCTGATCATGGGCAAAATCTCTCGAAGTGGAGGAACTCGCCGAACACCATACCACAAGCCTCACTCGACCGAGCTCGTAGGCCTAAGCGACATTGGCGGAGGAGACAACAGATTCTACAACAATATCATTGCTGGCAATACCGGACTCGATGCTTATAAAAACGCTAAGTATCCAATATCTGTTGATGGCAATGTTTACCTCAAGGAAGCAAAACCCTACGATGGGGAAATTAACTTTGTTAACCTGCCTCAGTTTGATCCGAAGGTTAAACTCGTTGAAAAAAATGGTGCTGTTTATCTGAACATCACCTTACCGGAACTTAAAACCGATTGGAACCATAAGCTCGTAACAACCGAACTGCTCGGCCAAGCCGTAGTAACATATGCACCCTTTGAAAACCCAGATGGTTCGCCATTGAAAATATGTTTCGATTATTTCAGCAATAAAAGAAAAGCTTCTGATCCTTCTGCGGGACCTTTTCAGAAACTAAAAATCGGGAAAAATACTATCAAAGTCTGGGAAAATAACTAATATAAATATAAAATTGTAATTTAATACAAAAGGAGAAGTATAAAATGGCACCACTTAATCGCAGAGATTTCCTCAAAGCCAACACCGCTGCTGCTTTAGGATTAGCCCTGGCATCTATAAAAATCAAACCAACCTTTGCAGCTCAGGATAAAATAGTAAAAGTTGGTTTCATAGGAACAGGCAACCGCGGCAGAAGCCTTATGGGCGTAATGTTAAACTATGTGAAAAACGTAGAAATACCCGCCGTCTGTGACATAAACAAACAAAACCTCGCTGCCGCACAGAATATGGTCACATCCAAAGGCCAAAAAAAACCGCAAGGCTACTTTGAAGATGAATACGCATACAAAAAACTTCTCGAAAGAGATGACCTCGATGCCGTCATAATAGCAACCCCCTGGGACTGGCACACTCCAATGGCTGTCGACGCAATGAAAGCGGGCAAATACGCTGGTGTCGAAGTCCCCTGCACATGGACATTAAAAGATTGCTGGGATCTTGTAAATACTCATGAGAAAACAAAGGTCCCCTGCATGATGCTCGAAAACTGGAGCTTTAGAAAAGACAACCTCGCTGTACTGAACATGATTCGCAAAGGCCTGCTCGGCGACATCATCCATTGCCATTGTGCACACAGCCACGACTGCGTAGATCACTGGTTCTTTGACAAAGAAACCGGCGATGACAAATGGGGTGCAAAGTTTTTAGTAAAACACAACAGGGATCAATACCCATCCCATCAGCTTGGCCCGGTATTTAGCTGGTTAGATATTGGCTGTGGCGACTACTACGACTACCTGACTTCAACAGCATCAAAAAGCTTCGGAATAAACGACAGCTTTGTCCGAAGGTTCGGGCCGGACCACCCAAACGCAAAACGTAAATTCGCTCAAGGCGACATAGTGACAACCGTAATCAAAACCAAAAAAGGCAAAACCATCGTCATAAATTATGACATGCAGGTGCCCAGACCATACGCTAACCGCTGGATGGTACAGGGAACAAGAGGCCTATACAATGAAATGGGCGGAGACACCGCTGGGGCTGAAAGAAAAAGCGTTTACATCGCAGATAAAACTCCAGGACACTACCAATGGGAACCTTTTGCTCCTTACGAAAAAGAATATGAACACAAATGGACCAAAAGCAGGGACCTTGGTGACTCCCATGGCGGAACTGACCCGCTTGAGCTTATGCTCTTCGTAGAAGCTGTAAGAAACAAAACTCAAACCCCCATCGATGTTTACGACTCGGTAGCAATGTGCGTTACAGGCCCGCTTTCAGAAAAGTCCATAGCTTCCGGCAGCAAGCCAGTAAAAGTACCAGACTTCACCCGCGGAAAGTGGAAAACAAAAAAACCAGCTTTTGGTGTTTAATAAGTTTAGGATAACAAATTGACCCCAAAACAAATTGCTATGAATATTCTGACAGGGAAAAAGACGGACAAAAACCTCTTTTCCCCTGATATCAGCGAATGGTATAAGGACAAAAGGCTTAAAGATATAACCCAAAGCCACAAAATACCGACCGGATGCCTGATTTCAGACAACATGGAAATAAACAAAAACCCCGGCACAATGCCGAAAGAATTTGCAGACTGGACATATCTCGACTTTTACAGAAATTTCAATTGGGGACTCCATGTCCACATTTACGACTGGTGCCGATTTGAATATGAAAACTGCACTTTAAATCAGCACATCACTGATAAACAGATTACCAAAGAATTCAAAACCCCCATTGGAACTATAAGCAGAATTGACAGCATAGCAAATGATGGAAGCCTCTGCCCTGTAAAACTTTTCATAGAAAATGAAAGTGACTGGAAAACCCTACTGCACGTTATCAAAAACACAAAACCAATAGCCGACTACCAGCACATCCAAAATATCTTAAACCAGATAGGTGATTTAGGCATAGCCGATATAGTACTCTGGCGATCTCCCTTCGGCAAAATAGTTGAAGAATACGCAGGGCTTGAAAAGACAGCTTATACCATGATGGACAAACCCCAAATAATCGATGAAATCCTGCAGGCACAAACAGCAATTGATACCCAACTGGTAAAACTCGCCGCAGATAGCCCCGCAGATATTGCAATACTTTCTGACCACGCTGACCAGCAAATATTAAACCCTATCTGGTACGAAAAATACTGCACTCCCTTCTATCAAAAAGCAGGTGACATCCTGCACAAGAAAAATAAAATATTCTCAACACACCTCGATGGCAACTTCAAAGCCCTTTTCGATCTCGTCAAAAAAAGCAGCTTCGATCTGCTCGACGGCTGCACCCCCGCACCTATGACAAACTACCAGGTAGAAGAGCTGCCCCAGGCAATGAACGATAATATGGCTGCTTATTGCGGCGTCCCTGCCATCTTCTTCGTAGAAAACTACACCAACGAGGAAATAATAACCTTTGCAAAAAGAATTATCAAAGCTCTCGCGGGTAAAGTTATCCTCAATATTGGAGACATACTACCTGCTAACGGCAATATATATAAAACCATCGAACTTAGTCGTTGGTTATCAGACGCTTAATAATTGATATCTTACTATTTAGGAGATACTGTGAACCCCAGCAATATCATTCAGACTAATTTTAGTGCAATTGACTGGTGCATTGTCATTGGCTATCTCATCATTGTTGTCTGCATCGGCTCATATATCAGAAAATACATCGCCAACGCCACAGACTTTATGGTCGCAGGAAGAGGTCTTAAAACTTTCCTCGCGATCGCAACCATGATAGGAACAGAGATGGGTCTGATAACCGTAATGTACGCCGCACAAAAAGGCTTTACCGGAGGGTTTGCAGCATTCCACATTGCCTTTGCCGCTGCTATTGTCACACTCATTGTAGGACTCACAGGCTTTATCGTAGTACCCCTGAGAAGGCTCAAAGTCATGACGATACCTGAATTTTATGAAAAAAGGTATAGCAGAGGTGTAAGGCTACTCGGCGGAACAATTCTTGCCTTTTCCGGAATATTAAACATGGGAATGTTCTTAAAAGCAGGAGCTCTATTTGTCACTGCTGTCATGGGAATGCAAAACCCAATGCATCTCAAAATTGTAATGACCGTCCTGCTTACAATGGTATTGATCTACACAACCCTCGGCGGAATGGTCTCAATTGTAATCCTCGACTATATTCAGTTCGTTGTCCTGTCGTTTAGTCTGCTCGCCGCAAGCTTATTTTCCATAAACTATCTTGGTTGGTCAAACATAATAGATACCGTTGCAAAATTTCAGGGCGAAGCAGGTTTTAACCCTCTAAACGAACAGGGGTTTGGATTATCTTATATCGTATGGATGTTCTTCTTAGGTCTCGTCAGCTGCGCCATCTGGCAGACATCTGTAATGAGAGCTTGCTCAGCAGAAAGCGTAAAGATTGTAAAGAGAATTTATACTCTATCTTCGATCGGGTTTCTCATTCGTTTTCTGTTTCCATACTTCTTCGGCATATGCGCTTTTGTTTACATCGTCAACACACCTCAACTGAAAGAAATTTTCTTACCAGGTGGAAATCTTGCAGACGCTCAAACAACATTAAAGGCAATGCCCGTTTTCTTCAGCCAGATACTCCCCGCCGGTTTCATCGGAATAATAACAGCTGGAATGTTAGCTGCTTTCATGTCCACACATGACAGCTATCTGCTTTGCTGGTCTTCCGTATTAACTCAGGATGTCGTAGCGCCATGGTTCAAAAAAGACTTATCTTCAAAAACAAGGCTTCTGCTTACAAGAATTTTTATAATCCTCATAGGCATATTTGTTCTGGTGTGGGGCCTGTGGTATCCTCTTGGTCAGGACCTCTGGGACTACATAGCAATTTCAGGAGCAATATATTCTACCGGAGCATTTGCTCTCTTAGCTTTAGGACTCTATTGGAAAAGAGCAAGTACGCTCGGTGCATATCTTGCTCTGGTTTGTGGCTCCGGGGCTGTCCTTGGGCTTAAACCTGTACAGAATTTATTTGGGATGGACGTCTCAAGTGCGATTATAGGCCTTATAGTCGTTGCCTCATCTGTAGTAATGATGATAATCGGTTCTTTCATATCCCC
>JAGLTN010000271.1 GCA_023135255.1 Planctomycetota bacterium | reverse complement strand
GTATCGCAAGGAATAAGGTTTATGACCGATTCAGGCACAAAGAAAAGCTTGTCACACTGGCCGAGGATGAACTTCCCGTATCACCCAGCGATGAACCGACCTTTGATGCCAATGATGCAGAGAACTTGCACCGGGCTTTGAACACGCTTAAGCCTTATCATCGAGAAGTGTTAACACTGTGTTTTATTGAGCAGATGCCTTACCAGTCGATAGCTGATGTTATCGATTGCAGTATTGGAACTGTCAGGTCACGAATATTTTACGCAAAGCAATCTCTTCGCGCAGAAATGGAGAGCCAAAATGGATAACAACAAAAAACTATTTGAAGAATTGTTAAAAGCCGACGGCATTGCCCCGAAAGGTGTCAGCGAATCTGAACGAATTTCCTTTGCAAAAATGCTCGACCAGCAGTTAAAACAGAAACAATCAAAGCCAATCCATCGGCCAAATATATGGAAAACAATTATGAAAAACAAAATAACAAAATTAACTACCGCAGCGGTTGTAATAATTGGAATCGGATTAGGGATAACATTTTTAGATAAGGCTGCGACGCCTGCTTATGCAATTGAACAGACAATTGAAGCATTAGAAGACGTCAATTCGGTTTACATCGAACAAATAATTCGGGAAAAAGGGACATTACTGAATATAAAGATATGGGCTCGCAGAGGCCGTCATGGCAAATTCTTCTTTGGCGACTTTCGACAAGAAGCTTGTGATACCGGGGATATCATGATTGTTAATGAAAATGAAAATAGAACATATTATTATAACCCATCAACCAATAAGGCTTTTATTTATGAGGGGTTAAATGCAACTATCGGTAGCTTTTTGGACAAAAACTACTTCTTGCATTTACAGCAAAAAATGGAAATAGTGGAATTAGAGTATGCCAAAGACAAAATAACTAACAAGGAAGTTATAATTCTTAAATACAGAGTTCCAATACTTAGTAAATACGAACAAAGTATTGAGAAATCGGCAGTTATGACATTTGACTTAGAAACAAAGTTGCCTATTCGTTGGACATCATGGGATAATCCTGATTTTAAAGGAGAACCATGTTTTGAGTGGACATTAATTAAGTATAATCCGGAATTAGCAGACGATACTTTCAAGTTTGAGATTCCAGAAAATGCAACTGTAATAAAAAAATAAACACAAGAATTTAGTCTATGAAGGCCGGGCTTACTTTTGCTTGGCCTTTTTTAATTGGCAGGCTTTTTCGTGCTTTTGGGGTAAATTCCGTTAAAATCAGAAAAAATCATTTTTCTTTAAGGTAAAAACGCTATTTGTTGTGTCTTATATATGACAATGATCATTGATTCTTTATAAAGAGGTGTTGAAGCGTTGGAAGATAGGCGGCTTATCTATAAACTAAATCGCGGCAGCAGGGATGCTCTTTGCCGTATCTATGAAAAGTACAGAGATGATCTGGTGCGAATAGCAGCTGGGCTTTTGAACAATGTGGGTACTGCTGAGGACGTGGTACAAGATGTTTTTCTTATGCTTGTTCATTCTGCGGATAAATACAAAATCAGAAAGAACCTCAAGGGATATTTGACAACCTGTGTTGCCAATAAGGCCCGCAATTTGAACAGAGGAAAATGCCCGCAAAATTCTGTAAGTCTGGATGATGTTGAGCCTGCAACTTCGAACTGCGAAGCACCTGATCAATGTATGATATGCGATGAAGATTTTCAACAGGTGTATAAAGCGATGGCTCAGTTGCCCTATGAACAAAAAGAGGCCGTCATCCTGCATATCCAGGCAAAAATGAAATTCAGAGAAATCGCTAAATTGCAGACAACATCAACAAAAACAACGCTGAGCAGATACAATTATGGACTCAATAAACTGCGGTCAATGTTAAATAGTGAGGTGGAAAAATGAGACCCGCAGAAAACATAAAACGATTGATTAAAAATGCAAAAATAAAAATTAATCCGAAAGTTAAAAAAGCAGCACTTGAGGAACTTATTAACGAACTGGAAAAACCTAAACAATCAAAGCCGACTCCTCGGCCTGATATATGGAGAATATTTATGAAAAATAGAATGACAAAATTTGCAGCAGCGGCGGTGCTTGTTGTTGCAGTATTACTATCAATAACTTTCTTAGATCAATCTGCAACTTCTGCCTATGCTATAGAACAAACGATCCAGGTCAGCCATAGTGTTCGGTATTTGCATATTAAGAGCTTTATGGCTTCAATGTCAGATACGCCTATAGAGTGCTGGGTTGAATTTGACCAATCTGGACAGGTAAAAAATGTACGAATTAACAAACCAGCATGGATGAGCCCTGGAGATGGGGAAAGTGTGATAGTCTGGAAAGACAACAAAATGCAACTATGGGTTAAGAAGAAAAATTTTCTTGTCACTCTCAAAGATAAAGAAGTTGCAGCCCAAATGCTTAGTATGGTAGAACAGCTCGACCCTAAGAATGCAGCTGCAGACATACTGCAAGCACAAGAGAAAGGTGACAGTGAAGTAGAAATCCAGGAGCCCGAAAACAAAGCTGAACCGATTGTCATAACAGCCACCTCATTAGTAGAAAATGGTCTTCCTTTCCAGCGTGCGATATTGTTTGTTGACCAGGCGACAAAGCTTTTAAATTCCGTCGAAACATATCAACTAAAAGATGGTGAATATGTTCATTTTTCAACAATAGAGTTTTACGATTATAATATACCGATTGATTCTGAGATGTTCACTTTGGAGAATATTCCCGACGATGTAATGCGAATGGATCAAACCACACAGCAAGTAGGTCTGGAACAAGGCGACCTCAGTGATAATGAAATAGCCGTTAAGCTAATTCGTCAATTCCTACAAGCTTTGATCGAAAAAGATTATACCAAGGCTGGTAGGTTATTTTCAGGTGTGCCTGCTGAAAGAATGGAGAAAGCCTATGGCAAAATCAGATTTATTAAGATTATTTCCATCGGCGAACCAACACCCAAACCTGAGATGAGAGCTCTTTATGTGCCATGCACGGTTGAAATCGAAGAAAATGGAAAAATTACTCAATGGCATCCGGAACATTCTTACGTTCGCCAGGTACATGGCCAGCCCGAACGCTGGGAAATCATCGGCGGATTCCGTGGAATATAAAAATTCACTGCCGCTATATAGTAGAGCAACTATTAAAAAAGGCTGGGCAATTTTGCTTGGCCTTTTTTTATTGGTTCAATATTTAAGTTCAAAAAACATCGCCACATTTCTTAGCTGAAAGCAAATTCTACGAACAATAATAGCGGTACTGTTGCGTGAGGGGGGATTTATATGCAAGTATGCTATCTGAGCCTTTGAACAATGTCAGACTTTATCAAAACAAACCCAATCCAGAGAATGGCGAAAAATAAAAAAACTATTGACGAGATTTATATTACATCTTATAATATGTGGATATGTGCAGATAAACAGATAGCAGGAGCCAAATATGGAAAATGAAGCGGTTGTTTTTAAGGTTTTGGGTGATCCGACACGTCTTCGGTTAATGGTTTTGCTTTCAATACAAGGTGAAACCTGTGTTTGTAAATTGGCGGAGGCTCTTAATGCTCCGGATTTCAAGATTTCGCGTCATCTGGGTATTATGCGTTCGGCAGGGCTGGTCAAGGCCAGACGTGAAGGTACATGGATGCATTATAAGCTTTCAAACGCCCGGAACAGGTTGGAAGAGTGCTTGCAGCAATGTTTTAGGGAATGCCTGGCAACACACCCGACTGTTAAGGCTGACCTGCAACGCTTACCGAAAGCAAATTGTAAATAAAAATGATTGGTTAATAATATAAGAAAGGGAAAGTAACAATGGTAGAGAATAACAATTCTGATAA
>JAGLTN010000270.1 GCA_023135255.1 Planctomycetota bacterium | reverse complement strand
TGGATTTAATGGCAATGTTGTGGACGGTGTGAATTTTGCGATCTATAAGGGTGAAATTACAACCCAGCCTTTGGTTAATCCAGATTGCCTTGTCAAGGATACAGCTACCTTTATCTTTACAGGCCTTACTGGATTTACGGAAAGGGATATTGTAAACAGATTCACGTTCGGATTAGGCACTGCTCCTGACAGCCTTTTGGTTCCTGAACTGGCAACGATATGTTTACTTGGTCTTGGTGGTTTAGCAATGCTTCGCAGAAGAAAAAGTGCGTAAGTTCTGACTTTGTCTGTTTTATCGTTAAGATAAACAAAAAATTAGAAGGTGCCGTAGAATTCGGCACCTTTTTTTTGTATCCTCTTTTTACTCCTTAAATATATTGGCCTTTAATTTATTACAGAGTATTAAGTCCGTCTTAAAAATACAAGGTTTTTTAGTGTTTAATGAACGATTATATTCAGCAGGGGCAGATCTGTTCATTTTTTTTTCTTTGGCATCAAAATAAATACGAGCAGAGTTGTTTTTTTTCGTATATATTATATAGAGCTATGATTAAGGAGGTAAGTTATGGAACTGATGCCGATAAAAAGATGGGCCCATCATATGGGTATGCTGAAAAATCATGACCAGTCGCTATGGATGAATCACGTTATAAAAGACAGTATTTTTTGGCTGCTGTCGATTATTGTAGCTTTCTATGTAGCCAGCTCGATAGCGTTTGCGTTCTTTTACGAATAGCAGACAGTTTTTTCAGCCTATAGTTGCCAGATTTACGTTACAGACGTGACGCAGCATTGGTATGAGTGTAAATCCGAGTCTGAGTATTGCCGGCATGTGGCGGTAGTATTGTTTTGGTGCATCTCGAAGGGTTAAAGCTTCATTGATCTTGAATCGGCTGTCCCATTTTTCAATTTTTCTTACATTGCTGATTCCCCATGTGAATCTTGCTGCCATGTGGCGCACTGAATCGTGGAAGCATTGCAGCATTACCATAAATGGTGCAATTGCATCGAATGCCAGCGGTGAGCCTGGGAAATTGTCAGCTATCATTTGCAGGAATTTTTTTATTTCTTCTTCTTTTAGATATATCAGGACGCCTTCTGTGATGAAAAAGACAGGCTCATTGCCAGCGGCCTTGACGATATCTATCCATGCTGGATCAAGCACTGATCCCGAGATAAATTTGCATCGATCTGTTTCCTGGAAAAACTTTTTTCTAACTTCCATTGAGTCAGGCAGATCTAAATCGAACCATTTTATCTGGCCGTTGTCGATACGTTCAAAACGGGTATCGAGCCCAGCGCCGATCTCTACGATCGTGCCTTTGGGATGTTTTTTGATAAAGTCTTTTACCCATTTATCGATAAGCAGACCACGCAGACATGCTCCGACTTGTGTGCCTTTAGCTCTTTTGAATTTACTGAAATCGTAATCGATCTTTTCGAGTATTTCTACAGCTTTGAGGTCATTGATGATAGGGAACTTCTTTTTAGCTTCCATTGCCCTTGACCACAGGGGAATAAGCAAAGTCTCCTGTACCTTACCCAACGATATTTTATGCTTCATTAAAAACGTTCTTTCTAAAATAACACATAGCTTCTAAAACCACCCCAATTCATAGAAAAATATATGAAATATACGTCCGGATTGCAATTAAGTTCTGAAAGTTTTTGTTTCAAAGCCCATATTAGGGCTTTAAACAGGTTTTTTTGGTATTTGATAACTGAGCTGTTTTAAAATATAATCCTTTAGGATAGGGTTTCAGGATATGATATTTTTATCACAGGAGATAAGAATGAAGAAAACAACTGTTATAATAATGGTTATTGTCTTCGTATGCCTTGTTAGTAATTCATTTTGCGAAGATGGGTATTATCTTGCGGGGCTGCGGGGTGGATGTTTTAAAGCCGACCATGTTGATCTTTCTGTGATTCGTCAGGAGATGATGAACCGTTTGATAGCTATGGAGGTCGATGGCAAGCCTTACGGCTGTTATCGTTTACGGACTAAAGTTCAGCCTGATATATATGCTACCTGTGATGCGGTGCATATGAGGACGATAATGGGAGAGAATTTTTACAAAACATTAACTGATGTTCAGAGACAGCAGTGGATCGACTATATTAATTCTTACGCTCAGCCGAATGGTGTTTATAAGGGCGGCAGGCATTCGGATCTTCATCGCAATGGAATGGTTATCGGTGCATTGGGGCCTTTAGGCGGACAGCAGAAATATCCGGTGGGTCTTTATAATGAATTTGACAGTGCTGATGAGGTTGCTAACTGGCTTGAGACTAAGATCGACTGGAAAAATCTTTGGGGTGGTTCACATTTGTTCTGGGGCGGGATACATTGTTTTAGTAAGAGCAAACGATGCACGGAGCAATGGTATGAGAATGTGCTTGGTTGGCTTGATGAGAATCTCGACCCCAATACCGGGTTCTGGAGGAAGGGCGTCAAAAGCTGGCCTTACAACGGCATCGGCGGCGGGGCGCATATCTGGCCTGTGTATCAACAGCATGGGCATAGGTTTCCATATCCTGAAAAAGCGATAGATTCTATTATAAAATTACAGCGGGAAGATGGTACATGGATGAAGGATTTAACTACGTATTATCTTGACCTTGATGCTTTGTATGGGTTGAAGTTTTTCAGGACACAGGTTCCGAATTATCGCAAAGTCGATATCGATGAGGCAGTTCGCAAAAGCGGCAAAGCGATTATGAGCAGTTACTATAAATTCATGAACAGTGATCCTGATCTGCATCAGGTTTTGGGGCTGGTTGGTTCTATCGGTCTTTTGCAACAGCATGATGGGGTGACTTATCATGACAGTATAAAGTGGACGGATATTTTTTCGGATCCTCGTCTTTATCAGACGGATAAAGTGGAAGTTCTGCCCAAGTGATTAATACGAATTATAGGTTAGTATCTGGTTCAGTTCTTTGCGATTTTTTTTGGGGATGGAATCTGATTCAGAGTAGCCCACAGAGATCATTAATTCTATAGTCCTGCTGGTTGGGATAGAGAGAAGCTTTTTCAATTTTTTTTCGTTGAACCATCCTAACATGCACGTTCCTAACCCGAGTTCTGCTGCCTGTAAACAAAAATGCTCTGCGGCGATGCCAATATCGAATAGTCTGAAATCTTTTTTCTTAACGATGTTGCCGATCTTCGCTGTGAGTTTTTGTTTTTCAGCGGTTATTATAATCAAGACAGGGGCTTTGAAAGCAAATTTATTCATTGAGATGAGGCTTTTAAAAGCGTTTTCGGCGACTTTGTTTTTCAGTTGAGGTTCATCGATAACAATAAACTTCCATGGCTGGGAGTTGCAGGCAGATGGTGCAAGGCGGGCGGCCTGGATACATTTTTCAATGTCCACTTTGGCGACCGGGGTTTGTTTGTAATCCCTTACGCTGAATCTTTTATTTGCGAGTTCTAAAAAGTTCATTTTATTTTCCTCTAAGTCAGTTTCGATTTTTGATTTATTTTAACAAGGTTAATATTGCGGGCAAGTTTAAAAGTTTACTGATTTAAAAATAAAATATAAATGAACGGTTGTAAAGCAGCAGTGGGTTTGTAAAATGTGTCAGTAGTGTAATAATTATTCAGTATTAAAGGGGATATTATGGTCAGGCAGAATATTAGTCGTCGCAGTTTTATGAAAATGGCAGCAGCAGTTCCGGTATTTTCGGTTATTGCGGGTTGCCAGGAGTCGCTGGTTGGGCAAAGCGGGGATAAGAAAAACAAACCTAATATTATTTTGATCTATATTGACGATATGGATTTTGCGGAGATCGGCTGTTATGGCGGGAAGGTGCTTACGCCTAATATGGACGAGATCGCAAACCAGGGGTGTAAATTTACAAGAGGCTATATCACGACCGCTGTCTGTGCGCCGAGCAGGTATGGTGTTTTGACGGGCAGGTATCCGAGCAGGAATAAAAGCTATTTTGATAAATTTACTAATAATGGCCAGACGATCAACGTTGATAATGTGCCCAAGCCGGAGCTTAATGGTGCAGAGAGGACGATCGGTCATATCATGAAAGACGCCGGTTATGTTACGGGTCTTTGCGGCAAGTGGCATTCGTCTCATCCGAGAGGCCTGGAGAAAGTTGCCGCTGATGCTGATCCGAGGGATG
>JAGLTN010000027.1 GCA_023135255.1 Planctomycetota bacterium | reverse complement strand
AACTTCTTACACTCTTACTCTATAGGCTGGACGGTCATTCCTTTTTTGATTTCCTCACAACCTTCGACAACTTTGCAGTAGGCGATCTTTTCTTTGACCTTGGTAACTTCGAGCGTGCCTGCTTCGGTTATTTCTACATCGAGAACTTCGCCTGTGTCTTCGTCAACCAGCTCTTCAACAGAGCCCACGGTGAATTGTTGCCCGATCTGCACTCCTTCACGTTGGCCTCGGTTAATAATTATTTTATCATCTTTTGCCAGTACTATGCTGCCTTGCCAAGGGATATTTTCAAGCTGTTTAATAAGGAAGTCAACTGCCTGCCCGACCGCGTCTTCACAGGCCTTGCCGACATTATCTCTTTTAAACCCTGATATTCCACCTGTTACTCCGCTCAATCCACCGCCGAAGTATCCTATTCCGCCTGCTTTTCTCTCGGATTTGCCAACGACTTTTGTTGAAGCCTTTACCTGTCCTGTTTCTGAATTGACAAGGTAAATGGTGATATTGATCTCAGCTCTGTCTTTTGAGCCGCCTAACTGGATTCCCCGGATATTTATTCCACCTGCGCCGCCGGTAGTGCTGTTCTGGACGTGTGTAATTGCGCCTTTGACAAGTAGCTGTGCAGGGGTCATTCGTCCGATTTTAGGAGTCTTTTTACCCTGGGCTGTTCGACCGCTTCGTCCGAGGTCCTGCTCATCCATAGCCTCATTACGCATTCGTTTGTCACCAAGAACGATGAACCACCCGGATTCATGCAACGCATTGGTCATGATTTCCTCAAATCCGTCTCCAAGATTCCATTGGCCTCGCCAGCTGGATTTGTTTTCAAAATTAGAGACTGTGATCGAATGCCTTAAGTTACCTTTAGGGCTGCCGCGAAGAAATTGGATTTTATCAATAACCATTGCTACCGGATAATTTTTTCCACTGGTATGATAAACTGTTCCCCAAACTTTGATACCTCTGTCTTTCTCACATGTTCTTTTAAGTCGCTCGCCGGTTCCGTAATTTTGGTACATCTGCAAAGCATCTGAATCTTTAGCGAGATATGCATTGAAAAGCTCTTTTGGTTTACCAGGTCTATACAGCTTGACAGCTTTGTATTTGTCAGCGGCAATGCCCTGATTATCGAGTACGAACGAGCCGCTATCGATCTCACCTAAGCCGGCTTTGAGCATTATAGCGGTGCCGTCAATCTTTTCTTTTGCCTTTTTGAGTTTTTTAAATTCTAAATCTTCATAGTTTTTTTCCGCATATAATGAAAGCGGACAAAGGCAGATCACAGCTGATATAAATAATAAGAAGCTAATCTTTTTCATTTTGTGTCTCCAATAAATTTTAAGAGAATAAATACAATCTGTTATATAGACTGCAAAGTTGATCAAACACTCGCTTGTCAGCTAAGATATTATTAAAATCAGATTTTTTTTGCAAGAGCTAATACGAATTAAGTTCGCTGGTTTAATTATTTAATAGCATATTACCTAAGATCTTTAATACAGGACTATTTTAAAGATGTTCATATTGGGGTTAAAATAGGGGAGTTGAGGCTGGAGGCAGATGAAACTCAGCATAATGCAGGTATCAGAACAGATTTCTGCTTGCATAAAGCTTATAAATCGGTTAAGAAAGTGTACCAATCGTTTAAGAAGTGATGTATACCTTTCGGGGTAAGAAGTTTCCGCGTAATTTTTGGCTTAGAAAGGAATCTTTATTATGAAAAGTCGATTTTTATTCATGTCTTTTTCTGTTTTGCTGATATTATTACCTGCTTTAGTTTCACCTGGTTTTGCTAAAGTGACGATTCTCGTTAATCCAGGCGGGTTTAACAATATTGAAAAGGCTGCTGTCAGCGAGAATAAAGTTAACTTCTGGGACGATGATCTAACCGATGATCGCGCATGTACCGAATGTTTTGCTGCTTTGGAGTTGGCTAAGTTTCTCGGCAAATGCGGCGATTTTGATACCGTTGAAGTTAAATCTGCAGATGAATTGCCCAGCGATGGGGACATTTTCATCCTGGGCAGTCGCAACTCGAATCTTTTGTTGAACTCTTTTAACCTGACTGAGGCAGTTAAGCTTGAGACGGATGAATCTTTTAATATTCGTACTGTTAAAGATAACGGCAGATTGATAACGATCATTGAGGGACGTGACCGTGTTGGTGTTTTGTATGGCGTTTATGAATATCTCGACAGGCTTGGCATACATTTCATAGGCCTGGGGGAAAAGGGGACGGTTTACCCGGCTGACAAAGTAAAACTTATTGAGAATTTGAATATTACCCAAAATCCGTCATTTGTCAGCAGGGGGTATCATGCCTGGGAAGACAGAAGAGCAAGCGAAGGATTTTTTGTGT
>JAGLTN010000269.1 GCA_023135255.1 Planctomycetota bacterium | reverse complement strand
GTTATTATTGATGGTCAGCACAAATTCGACATTCTGCTTGTTCGCGCAATTGACGGGATTAAATTTTCAGGTTCGGACGATCTTGTTCATACGATTTTTGCTCTTGTCGGCAGTAAAGATGAGAGAAACTACCACCTGCGCGCACTGATGGCGATCGCCCAGGTTGTGCAGGATACAAAATTCGAGTCCCGCTGGTTGGCTGCTCGTGACGCGGAAACATTGCGGAATCTGATACTTCTATCCAAACGCAAAAGAGACACCAATTAGGTGGTATTTCCAGACCTGAAACGAAATTAGCAATTTTCTATAAAATGGTCGATGGGGTGGAATTTCATTTACACTGAGACAGGTTTTTGGTAAGTAATATTCGGTGTCATTTAGGGGGAAATTGTGTTTTTGGCTGTAAAAATGTAGGAGCTGCTATGTGTTTGAGTGTTCTTTCCCGATTTGTGAAGAAAATCCGAAAATCAGGTATTGGTTTTTGTTTGATATTGATTTTGTCCTGCGGGGCGAAAGTAGTGGGCGAAGATGCTATCTTGCCTGATTACGGAAAGATGAAATCGCCTCCTGTATGTGTGCCGGCGCCGGGGACTTCATATGATTTACAGGGACGCAGCGGAAAGTATTTGCAGGCTGTTTCGGATTACTGGCTTAAGGGTATTGTAGAGCGGAATCCTGCTATTCTTGAGATGTTTTCGGATCGTGAAAAAAAACCTGCTCGTGATTTATTGCCTTGGTCTGGCGAGTTTGCGGGTAAGTATCTGACTGGTGCAGTACAGGTTCTTCGGCTCAGGGAAGATAAGCAATTACGCGGTTATCTTAATGAATATCTAAAAAAACTAATAGCCTTGCAGACAGACAGTGGTTATCTTGGGCCTTGGTCAAAAAAATTTGAGTTTACCGGTAAGGGAGATAATGTCTGGGGACAGTATGGTGTCTGGGATACATGGAATCATTATCACATTATGATGGGTTTGATATTCTGGTATGAGAATACGGGGCAGGAGGATGCTTTGCGAGCGGCTTGTCGCATAGGGGATCTGATGTGTGAGAAGTTTTTGGCTAAGCCAGGTTCGTTGGCGGCTATCGGCAGTTGTACGATGAATCTGGCGCCGGCTCATAGTCTTGCGGTACTTTACCGTCATACAGGGCAGAAGAAATATTTGCAGTTAGCCGCGCAGATTGTGAATGATGATTTTAGCGGGGAAGGGGCGGGTAACTGGTTGCATGATGCTTTGAATGGCAAAGAATATTATCAGAGCAGGCTTCCACGTTGGGAGGCTTTGCATCCAATTATGGCGATGGCGGAGTTATACTGGATTACCGGGGAGAAAAAATATTATGATGCATTTTCACAAATATGGTGGAGTATTGTTCAATATGACAGGCATAATACGGGTGCTTTTTCGACTCATGAAAAGGCAGTTGGTAATCCATATGCTCATGGTTCAATAGAAACTTGTTGTGTTATTGCCTGGGCGGCGATGTCAGTTGAGATGCTCAAAATGACGGCCAATTCAGTGGTTGCAGATGAGCTGGAGTTGACTTTTTATAATGCGATTCAGGGCTATCAGGATCAATCCGGGCGATGGTGTACATATCATACTCCGATGGATGGCAGGCGATGTCCCAGTACGGATGCTATTTCTTTTCAGAGACGACCTGGCAGCGAAGAATTGAACTGTTGCAGCGTAAATAGTGCTCGTGGATTTGGTCTGGTAAGCGACTGGGCATTGATGACTGATGCAGAGGGGTTGATAGTCAACTGGTATGGCCCATGTGAAATGAAAACACAGATTAAAGGCCAACATGTGGTTTTAAGACAAAGGACGGATTATCCGCGTACAAGCAGCATTTTGCTGGAGGTATCACCAACGAAAACAGAAGAATTTATGATTAAGCTGCGTGTTCCTCACTGGAGCAAAAACACAACGATATCGGTAAACGGTCGTGTTGAGAAAAATGTTAAATCGGGTCAGTATGCGTCGCTGAAGCGAATATGGAAGCAGGGTGATCAGGTGGAAATTGATATGGATATGTCGCCGCACTTCTGGGTGGGCCAGAGAGAATATCAGGGCAAAACTTCCATTTATCGGGGGCCCGTTTTGCTTTCATATATTTCTGATACCGAAACAAAATTTAGTCCACAGTGGAAAGTTTTCAGTGAGATTCATGCCAGCAAAAATGTGGGGGCAAGTGTTTTATATAAATTTAAAGGTCACAAGGTTAAATGGGAGGGATATAAATATGACGATGCTGGCATAGCACTGGTAAAAATTGATGGCAAAGAAGTGGCCAGGGTAGATCAATACGACCCTGTTCGAAGCAGGCCTTTCCATTGGGAGTATAGTGGATTAGGCTCGACAGACCATGTACTCGAAATACAAGTAACTGATCAGAAACGGGACGATTCAAAAGATGTATGGATCAATGTTAAAAGTTTTTCATCTGATGATGATTCTTTGGCTATTGATGGGCGTGAACTGACGATAAGCCTGCAGGATTCACAAGACGATTTTTTGGCATTTGAATTGAGTAATGTGAATGGTGAAAAAGTTATTTTGCGTGATTTTGATAGTGCCGGTCGAGATGGGAAAAGTTATGTATCCTGGCTGAGAGTGCTGAATATCGAGCCGGTGCCATTTAGCCGTGACAATCCGCTTCGCAGCAGTCGCAAACTGAAATAATGTTGATAATATGTGATATTTTTCGTTTTTTGCACAGATTTATTTGGGAAATCATAGGTTGAAACTGTTTTTTACTTATCGACCTTTTTGTAGACTCTTACATAATCAATGTCGAAGCTGTTCGGAAATACCGTTTGAGCGTTGGGGTTTCCCGGAACAGGGCCTCCGACAGCGAGGTTCATTATTAAGTACATTTCTTTTTGAGGCACACCTTCGTAACTTCGATGTCTTTCTATTCCGTCAACATACCAGACTACGACATCTTTGTTCCATTCGATGGCGTATGTATAGAAGTTTTTTGTAAAATCAGGCCCTTCATATTCTTTGTACCTGGCCTGATGTTTGCCGGTTTCGTCTTTCCAGTGGATATTAAAAGTAGCGACGTTGGGTCGGTGACATAGCATTTCGAGTACATCGATCTCCATAACATGCGGGTCATCTAATAACCAAAGTGCGGGCCAGAAACCTCTGCCTGTCGGTGCTTTGGCGCGGAACTCGAACCAGCCGAATTTCTGCAAAAATATTTTTCTCGTAGACATCATACCCGAAGTATAATCCCGCATCTTACCGTCATACATTGCCTGCTGTTTTTCAGCTTTTAACAATAAAACACCATCGCGTATTTCGAAAGCGCCGGGGAAATCATAAGCCTGCAATTCGCTCCAGCGGTCTTTGCCGAATGGGTCATTGAAATCCCATTTGCTGTGATCCATTGTATCAAATTCGTCGTTCCAGGTAAGCTGCCAACCTGGTTTTTGGGTAGCGATCTGGGGGGTATTAGTTGTTTTTTGGGTTTGTGTGCATGAGCATAAACCCAGAACTAAAAGTAATGTTAAAGCAAATACGACGAAATTAGACTTTTTCATG
>JAGLTN010000268.1 GCA_023135255.1 Planctomycetota bacterium | reverse complement strand
CAGATAATCATAAACAGCTTTGGCTTCAAGCGATTCTGTTATAGGCCAATCAGTAACGGTCTTGCCCCATCTGTCACCATCACGATATCTTTCAGCCCACGCAACGATCAGATCACTTTCAACGCCGTCAGGTTTGGCGTGGAATGCGTATACATGGTTAGGCTCAGTAATATCAGCTTCATACCGTCTGCCGATAGGTTTTGCCCCTGCCATGAATCTACCCGTAGCCGCCAAAGATACATAATGCGCACGAGGCGTAAAATCTCTTCTTAATATCTGAGGTGAACTACTATAAGCACCTAAAATGAAATGGAAATGACGACTTGCCCCAGCATACACAGCACTGGCGTAAGATTGGGCCATAAAATTCGCTTTTAATATTTCATGCGAATAATCAAAATCATAGAATGGATAGCCGCTATTGGCAACATCCATATGCCTGTTACTCTCCGTGATCCAGATCGGTTTGCCGCAGGCAGCTTCACGCAGCACTGTCCATTGGTCATTATAACTGACAGGAGGCTCATAAGTATGTGAATTATAAGTATCAAAATAGTTCCATGCTTCATTTTTCAATACACCAATAGTATGTACCTCGACAGATATTCCGCCGTAAGGATTCCAACCGACAGTGATATCCGGATCACCGGCTTTGAAACCAATATAAGCAGCCTTTTGCAGGCAACTCATCTCATCTATTGTCATCTTGCCAAAGTTATTGGCATTAGCTTCATTCCAGGGCTCCCAGGCGTGTACCTTGCCTTTGAATCTTTTCGTCATCTCTTTGCAGAAATTATAAAGATGCCTCAAGTCCTCTGGATACCCTTCGCCATAAATCGGAGACCAGCTGGGCTTGCTATGAAATACCTGCAAGATCTTTAAACCTGCCGCAGTTTGTATATCAGCAGTCTCGTCATATTTTGTACTTCCGTCCGCAACAAAGTTGCCTTCGGTCGGTTCCATTGTTGCCCAGGTTATCCTATCTCTTATAACATTAATACCAGCCAGCGTTGCAAGATTAGCATATTGCTGCCATTGCAAAGTATTATTATAAAACCACGATGTCGCCAGATCAAGACAGACCGGCGAATCCTGTGGCGTGGGCGCTTTCAGTTGAGCAAGTACCGCTGCGGTGCTGTGAGTAATTTCCACATCGGATGAATTTAAAAATGACACCCAGTACCAGCCTATACCAAGACCGCTGGCAGAAACATCCGGCATGTCACCGGCAGCAACGACATTATTGTTGTCATCTATAATTTCCCAACTTGCAGCCGAGACGGCAGCTGAAGGAATCTCTACTGTAACCTCATCACCTTCCAAAAATATATTTCCCGGATTGCCAGCCAAAGGCTCAGGTATGCCTCTTTCAACTGTCATAAGAGACTTCCACTGAGGCTCCTCGGGTGGAACCCTTTCATCGAAAGAATTGGCAACTTCGCGATAATCTTCAAAGTTAACAACACCATCGCCATTGGTATCAGCCGTCGACAACCCGCCATCGTCAAGCCATCTCTCCGCCACTATCTCAAGGTCATATATATTTATAATTTTGTCGTCATTAATATCAAAAGGATAATAGAACAGCTTTATTTCATCTGCTGTTAATGCACGGTTATAAATTCGAACGTCATCAATATTACCAACCCATTCAAAATTAGCTATTTCTGCAAAATCGCCAATCAAAACACTG
>JAGLTN010000267.1 GCA_023135255.1 Planctomycetota bacterium | reverse complement strand
GGAAAAAAAGATAAAGGCAAAAGACAGCAACAGAAAAAGAGCCAGCTTACTCCAAAGGAAAAACGAAGATTGAAGAAAGAAAAAAAGAATAAATAATTGACTAACGGCGTCCGGTGCCATGGAGTATCCTGAAGCAGAAAGCCATCAACTCCCCACGTCGAAGACTTTTTTTATGCTCTTTTCCCGCGATTTTTTTTCGCCCTGAAACCCCAAACTTGTAACGATTATATGGTTTTTGGGTGTGACTATTGGGTCTTTTGTGTTGCCTGCTGAAGCTGCTCGGTTGTTAATTCGAGTTGATTTTTCGTATTGGCAAGCTCCATTTTTAAATTATTTATCTGATCATTGAGTTCAGATATTTTCCTGTTGGAACCGGCAAATTCCTCTCTTATGCCAGCAGTCTGCGTCTTAGCAGTACTGACGTTTTTTTGCAGTTTTACATTATCCATTCTCAAACTGCTGATCTTTTCTCTCTGCATCTGGCTGTCAAGGTAAAGCCAGAAACAGCACATCAGCGAAAAGCTCAGGCACAACGCGGAAATAATTGCGGCTGTAGTCCAGTTTTTCTGAGGCTGGGCAGCAGCACGACTCTTTTGGTAATAAGATTGCTGGTAATCAAGAAGTAAATCTTTTTCATTTATGAGTTCATCGATCTCATTGATATCAAGTCCGAAATCTTCCGGTTTCATTTCAGGTTTTTTGCCGGAAAGTATTTCAGTATTAATTATCTCATCGATCTCGATAGGCTCATCATCTTCAATACCTAATGTTTTCTTCGGCTTTGCGGCGTCTTTTTGCAATTGCTTTTCAGCTATACTGTCCACAATACTTTTGTAAGACTGAGGTGTTTTAGTTAGGAGCTTAACCGCTGGTGTTGTTTTTTTCATGACTGTCGCCGCGGGTTTAGCTGATTGAACAGGTATAGCTTGCACAGCCGGTTTTGTAATATTTACCGGTTTTTGTCTCGGCGGTTGTTTTTTTGGTGCGGAAACCTGTCTTTGCTGTTCGATTTGGCTGTTAACGTCCGCCAGGATTTCATCTCTTGAGCCGAAAACTTCAAACGGGGTATCGACTACGAAAACTTCCCCTTTGCATTTTCGTATTTGTAATAACCCCACCTTTGCACATTGCTCAACAATACCCCTTGAAAGCAATTCTCTTTGTGCGTAACGGTCGATTGGGATCAGTGCTTTTTTCATCCGGAACGGAACGGTTTTCAGATCCGCAATAGTAGTAGCTTTTTCTTTAGTTTCCATTTGAACACCTTAATTGCGACAACAAAGTTTTAATTATTATCGGCCTTTGAAGCGGTTTTTCTTTAAAAAACGGGGTGTTTTATTGTTTATTTTGTGTTTTTGGGCATATTATCAAGAAAAACAGGCTGACATGAACGATATTCACCTCAGCCTGGGGAAATTTAAGGTTTGCTGTTCTATTAGGCTTCAAGAGCTTCTATTGCGTCGATGACAGCTGGTATATGTGTAAAAGCCGGTCCGCCCGCCATCATTACCGCAACCGATGCTGCTTCGATCATTTCTTCTTTGGTTGCGCCCGCGGCTTTGCATTTTTGAACATGAAGCCTGATGCAGGGTGTGCAGCTGCTTGCAACGCCTATCGCAAGTGCTATCAATTCTTTTTCCTTTACTGAAAGATTTCCCTCGCCCATAATTTTTCCAAACATTCCCATAAAGCCATTAATTGTGCCTGGGCACAGGGTTTTCATTTT
>JAGLTN010000266.1 GCA_023135255.1 Planctomycetota bacterium | reverse complement strand
TTTATACTCATGGCGAAATGCTTCCTTGTCTGGCATATCCGGGATTAAAAAAATACAAACACCTTGTGGGCAATTACGGCGGGGCGTGGCAGGATCAGGCAAGAGAGTTCAACGAGTTCCCCGGTGCAATTTTGATGACCACAAACTGTATTCAAAGACCAAAAGAAGATTATAAAGCCAGGATATTCACTACCGGATTAGTAGCTTGGCCCGGGGTGACACATATTGCGGATAAGGATTTCACACCAGTTATCGAGGCAGCACTTGCAGCGGAGGGTTTCGCTGAGGATGCCGAGGATAAGAAGATAACTATCGGTTTTGCCCGCAATGCAGTTATGTCGGTTGCTGGTGCAGTTGTTGAGGCGGTCAAAGCCGGCAAGATAAGACACTTCTTTTTAATTGGTGGTTGTGACGGGGCTAAGGCGGGCAGGAATTACTTTACTGATTTAGCAAAGGCAGTGCCTGATGATTGCGTGATACTTACCCTGGCTTGCGGTAAATATCGTTTTAATAAGCTTAACTTCGGTGATATCGGTGGGATACCAAGGCTTCTGGATGTCGGTCAGTGTAATGATGCTTATTCTGCGGTTCAGATCGCAGTTGCTTTGGCGGGGGCGTTTGATTGCGGCGTGAATGATCTGCCGCTGTCGTTCGTGCTTAGCTGGTATGAGCAGAAAGCAGTTTGTATTTTGCTGACATTACTGCATCTCGGTATTAAGAATATAAAGCTTGGGCCTACACTTCCCGCGTTTATTGGGCCGAACGTGCTGAATGTTCTGGTAGAGAATTTCAACATTGCCCCTGTCAGTACGGTTGAAAAAGATTTGACTGAGATGCTGGGCGAATAATATTGCAAGGGGAAAAATGGTACTGCGTAACATTATTAAAATAGACGAAGAAAAGTGCAATGGTTGCGGCAAATGTGTCGCAGCCTGCGCTGAAGGTGCGATTCAGATGATCGACGGCAAGGCAAAACTTGTCAGCGAAGTTTACTGTGATGGCCTGGGGGCATGTATCGGCGACTGCCCGGTAGATGCCATCACGATCGAGCAACGAGAAGCTCAGGGATTTGACGAAGAAGCGGTAAAGAAACATTTGTCGCAGGATAAGAAAGATGACAACAGTCAAGGGTTTGTATGCCCTGGGTTGATGTCTTTTGATCTGGGCAAACCTAAGAAGCCGGCACCATCTGACAGCCAAGAGCAGCAGTCTCAATTATCGCATTGGCCTGTCCAGTTGAAACTTGTTTCGCCTTTAGCTGGGTATTTTAAGAATTCGGATCTGCTGGTTGCTGCCGATTGTGTGCCTTTTGCTGTTGCGGATTTTCATAACAGATTTCTTAGCGGCAAAAGCGTTGTCGTAGGTTGTCCTAAGCTTGATGACAGCCAGTATTATATCGAAAAGCTTGCAGAGATAATAAAAGCCAATGACCTTAACAGCCTGACGGTAGTTCACATGGAAGTGCCTTGCTGTTCGGGGCTGGTTAATGTTGTAACCCAGGCAATCGCTCTTAGCGGCTGTAAGATCGGTTATAAAGATATAACAGTGAACATAAACGGCACCATAGGCGAAACTAAGACGGTGGAGACTTAATCATATCGACAGCTAAGCAGCTGAGGCTTAACGGGGGATATATTGTTTAATCAAATGTAACCAGAGCTAAAACATAATTTGGTTTTGACAAAAGAGCCTTATGTAATTAGAATCTTTGAATGGTGAGTCAAAAGGATTGTGATTTTATGCTTGAGATGCAGGGGATCGGCAAGGATTTTTCTGGTGTGAAGGTTCTTGAGGATGTTTGCTTCAATTTAGCTGCTGGTGAAGTTCATGTATTAGCTGGTGAAAATGGCGCAGGCAAAAGTACTCTTATAAAGGTACTTGGTGGTGTTTATACCGATCACACAGGCACTGTTAAATTAAACGGGGAGGTTGTAAATTTCAAATCTGTTCTTGACGCATCAAAGGCAGGTATATCTATTATTTACCAGGAACTTTCATTGGTTGGTTCTATGGGAGTTTGCGACAATGTTTTTTTGGGCAGGGAAGAATCAAAATATTCCTGGCTAAATAAAAGGGCTATGCTCGACTATTCTGCAAAAATAATCAAATCTCTTTCTCTGGATATAGATCTGAGCAGCTCTGTCGATGAGTTTTCAATCGGCATTCAGCAGATGGTAGAGATCACAAAGGCGCTTGCCTTTGATTCAAAGATAATAGTCATGGATGAGCCGACGAGCGCTCTGACAGAGCCTGAAGTTGAAAAACTTTTTGATATTATCGTGAAGCTAAAGGCCGAGGGGTGCGGAATAATTTATATTTCTCATAAGATGGAAGAGATTTACAGGATAGCCGACAGGATAACCGTTTTGCGTGACGGCAAATACATCGGCACAGAAGTAGCGGAAAAGCTTCCATCGCAGGAACTGATAAAATGGATGGTCGGCAGAGAGTTAAACCAGCAAATCCCTCGTCACGCTCCCAAAGTCGGCGAAAAGCGTCTGGAAGTTAAAGATATCTTTGTTGGCGGAACGGCTTCTAACCCATCGCCAAGAGTTGACAACGTGTCATTTTCAGTTAGATCTGGTGAAATTCTTGGAATAGCGGGATTGCAGGGGTCCGGTAACTCTGAATTGTTGAACGGTATTTTTGGAACTTATGGTTCGCAGGCAACCGGTTCCGTACAGATAGACGATGAAATATATAAACCCGATTCGCCGGCTAAAATGATAAGCAGGGGGATGGCACTGTTGACGAATGACCGTAAGCAGAGCGGGTTGGTTATGGAAATGAATATCCTTAGAAACGTCAGCCTGGCATCGCTGAAAAGATTTTCTCCCCATGGCTGGTTGAGACCCGCGATGGAAAAAGCATCGGTTGAAAAAATTACGCGAAGTCTGAATTTAAAAGCTGAAAGTCTTTATCAGGATGTTGATTCACTTTCAGGGGGTAATCAGCAAAAAGTCGTCATGGCCAAATGGGTAGAGACCAGGCCTAAGGTATTGCTACTTGATGAGCCCACAAGAGGTGTTGACGTCGGGGCAAAACATGAAATTTATGAACTAATGAACAGCTGGACCGACCAGGGGATCGCTATCGTGTTGATAACCTCCGAGATGCCGGAGTTGCTTGGGATCTGTGACAGGATCCTCGTAATGCACAGGGGCAAAATAAATGCTGAGTTTGAAATCTCTCAGGCTACTCAGGAAAAAATACTCTCTGCTGCTTTAGGTGAAAGGGTTTCGCAATGACCGGAAATGATCTCAAAAGTTTTACAGATAAAAATCAATGGCTCTTATCACCAACAGCCCGCGCGTTGGGTGCTCTTATAATCGTCTTTGCTATGGGTCTTATATTCAACGCTGACGGTGCATTCTTAAAGTGGGGTACGCATCGTGACATGCTTCGCGCGGTTTCTGTTTACGGCATATTGGCCTGTGGTATGACCATTGTGATAATCACAGGGGGGATCGATCTTTCTGTCGGCAGTATCCTGGCGCTCTCGGCAGTTTCGTTTTCTCTTATGGCAATACATTTTGCGATGAATCCGATCCTGGCAATAATAATATGTCTATTGATAGGGACAGCTTGTGGTTGCAGTTCAGGATTGCTTATCGGGAAATATTCCGTTCAGCCTTTCATTGCGACGCTGGCGATGATGGTCTTCGGCAGGGGGCTTGCCAAGTGGGTCTCAGGCGGTCAGAAAATATCCACCGCTGTTCAGCAGGCTGATGGGACATATCAATATGTAGAGGTGCCGAAAGTTTTTGATTTCGTTAACTCAAAGGTTTTCGCGGATAATATTACCGTTGTTACTTTGATCTTAATAGTCTGTCTCGTTATATCATGGGTTTTGCTTACAAAACTGCGTCAGGGTCGATATATTTATGCGATCGGCGGAAACGAAGAAGCTGCAAGACTTTCAGGTGTGCCTGTCCTGTCGAGTAAAATACTGACCTATGGTCTGAGTGGGCTTTTTTGCGGGATTGCGGGGATTTGTCAGGCATGTCAGGAACTCCAGGGCGACCCGGAAGCGGGAGTTGCTTATGAGCTTTCAGCGATTGCTATGGTTGTCATCGGCGGGACAAGTTTAAAAGGCGGCAGAGGTGGGATCTGGCTGACGCTGATTGGCATACTTACTATAGGCTATCTTGAAAAAATATTAAGTATTAACGCTGTCGGTGAAGACAAAAGACTGATGCTCACAGGCGCTATAATAATAGCGGCGGTTCTGCTGCAAAAGACCAGGAAATAATCGTGGATTTTATTTACCCATGGAGATGACAATTATGAAAAAGGTGATATTACTTTCTGTCCTTTCTGTTGTTTGTGTTTTTTCTATAGCAGACGCTAAACATCAGTACAACAAAAATTACACAGGTGCCAACCTCGATCGCGTTGCCTTTCCGATAGGTGGCATAGGTGCTGGTATGGTCTGCCTTGATGGTAATGGCTCTATTAGTCATGTGTCGGTTAGAAATACTATGGAGTTCTTTCATAGCCCATGCAGCTTTGCCGCAATTTATGTCAACAACGGCAAAAACAAAGTCGCAAAAGTACTCGAAGGGCAAGTACCGGGTTGGAGGGTATTTGGGCCTTCAAATGCGGGCAATGGCTCGCCGGGCAGTAGTTTAGGCTTGCCAAGATTTGACAGTGCAGAATTTTTAACAAGGTTCCCATTTGCCACTATAAAGCTCGAAGACAAGCTTGTGCCGATTGATGTTGAGATTACCGGATGGAGCCCATTTATTCCGACTGATTCGGATAATTCATCTCTGCCGGCAGGGGCATTGGAATATAAATTCAAAAATAATACGAATAAAACTATCGAAGCTGTTTTTTCTTATAATAGCAAAAATTTCATGTCAAAAGGAAAAGGCAACTCTATAAAAGCAATTCGTAATGGTTTTATGCTTAGCCAGCAAGGCTCACAAGACAGGCCTTATGACCAGGGTGACTTCGCAATATTTGTAGATGACGACGATGTTGTTGTCGACCATTGCTGGTTTATCGGGGGCTGGTGGGATTCGCTTAGTATTGCCTGGGATAATATTGAAAATGGTAAGCTTGTTTCTAATCCTCCAACGACAAAAGCCGCACCGGGCGCTTCGCTGTTTGTGCCGATGAAATTATTGCCTAATCAGGAAAAAACTGTCAGGCTGATGTTTGCATGGTACGTTCCCAAAACTAACCTGCGTATAGGGGGCGATCAAAAAGCTACAGGTCCGGCTTTTAAACATGGACCATCCAAATCAGCTGCACCAAACCAGACATCCGTTACAGGCTTTATTGGCAAAGGCTTTATAAATACTTTTGATCCTTCAGGGGATGGACTTGTCGGTACTCTTACGTCACCGGAATTTAAACTTACACATCGATATATCCAGTTTTTGATAGGAGGTGGCGACCATAAGGGCAAAACATGTCTGAACCTTCTTGTTGACGGAAAGGCTGTAATAACTGAAACCGCAAATAACAATGAACATCTTACATGGCAAAAATGGGATGCAAAAGAATACCGGGGCAAAAATATTCAGATTCAGATCGTAGACAATGAAACTGGCGGCTGGGGACATATAAACATCGACCAGATCGTAATGACCAATAAGCCGATAGCTGATCCATATAAATTTAATTTTGAAAATTTCGATGGTAAGGTTATTAACAATTTTGAAGGCAGGGATTTTGGTAACTGGGTTGTTCTGGAAAACTGCGATACTGAAATTTGCAGCGATGAAAGCGCCAGCTGCGCACAAACTTATGATGTTCCATGGTATGCATGTCACTTTAAAAGCACATCAAAAATTATTGAATATTGGCGGGAAAATTATCAAACCCTCCGGGATAAGAGCAAACTTTTTGCCGACACTTTTTACGACACGACGTTACCGCCTGAGGTTGTTGAAGCGGTTGCTGCTAATCTGACAATAATCAAATCCCCCACAGTACGCAGGCAGGCTGACGGGAAATTATGGTGCTGGGAAGGGTGCTCCGACGGTTCGGGCTGTTGCCATGGCAGTTGTACTCACGTCTGGAACTATGCCCAGGCGATTCAGCATTTATTTGGTGATCTCGAACAAAGCCTTCGTGACACCGAATTTAATGAAGCTCAAAGTGATATCGGCTGTCAGGCGTTTCGGGTAAATCTGCCTATAAGAGATACTAAGAGGAACTCCGGCGCCGCTGCTGACGGTCAGCTTGGCGGTATAATGAAAGTTTACCGTCAATGGCGGACGACAGCTGATGGGAAATGGTTGAAAAACATTTGGCCAAAGGTCAGACAAAGCCTTGACTATTGCATCGAGACATGGGACCCAAGGCATACTGGTTTGCTTGAGGAGCCTCAGCATAACACTTACGACATCAATTACTGGGGGCCGAATGGTCACTGCAGCAGTTTCTATCTTGGTGCATTAAAAGCAGCCATCGAAATTGGAAATCACTTTGGTGATGATGTCACTCTGTATGAGCAGCTGCTGGAAAAGGGTAAACGCAGACTTGTTGCCGAGCTTTGGAATGGTGAATATTTTTATCATAAAATACAAACCGAGGGTCTGAACGCTAAATTTAATCCGATAAGTGCATCAAATAACGGCAGTGGATACAGCGACCTGGTTAAGCAGCTGAATAACTCCGGACCAAAGTATCAATATGGCACAGGTTGTCTGTCAGATGGTGTTATTGGATTCTGGATGGCAAAGATGTGCGGCCTTGGTGAAATTATCGACTCTGAAAAAGTTGCAACTAATCTGAAATCCATCTACAAATATAATTTCAAAAAAGACCTCTCTAATCATGGCAATCCACAAAGACCAAGCTTCGCTTTAGGCCATGAAGGCGGGCTGCTCTTGTGCACCTGGCCTAAGGGTGGAAAACTGCTGCTGCCCTTTGTCTATAGCAATGAAGTCTGGACAGGTATCGAATATCAGGTCGCAAGCCATCTTATGCTTGAGGGGATGGTCGATGAGGGACTTGAAATCGTCAGGGCATGCAGAGACAGATACGACGGTAAAATAAGAAATCCATTTAACGAGTATGAGTGCGGCCACTGGTACGCCAGGGCGATGTCCAGCTATGGTATGATAGCTGGTCTGACTGGTGTCAGATATGATGCCGTCGAAAAAACGATGTATATCGATTCGCAAGTCGGCAAAAATTTTAAGAGTTTCCTTTCGACAGCTACAGGGTTTGGCTCTGTTGGGCTTAAAAACGGGAAGCCATTTGCCGAAATAAAGCTGGGCAATATTCAAATTGACCGTTATAATGTCTCCGGAAAGATCATCTATAATTAAAGGACATAGATCGAAAATGAAAAAACTATTATTTACAATTTTGGTCGTTAGCTTAGCTTCTTTGGTATGTGTTGTTGGTTGTTCCAGGAAAACGCCCGCAAGCGATGCCGATTCACCTGTAAAATACAAGATAGGCATGAGCCAGTGCAATCTTGGTGAACCCTGGCGAGTTCAGATGAATGCTGATGTTAAAAATGCAGCAGAGGAATATTCTGAAATTGAAGTTATTTTCAAAGATGCTCAAAACGATACTTTAAAACAGCGCTCTCATATGGAAGAATTTATCAGCGCAGGCGTTGATATTATAATTATTTCTCCCAAAGAATCTGTTCCACTTGTTCCAATTATCTCACAAGCATACAAAAATGGCATTCCTGTTATAATTCTCGATAGGAAGATAATCGGCGACGACTACACCTGTTTCATAGGTGCCGACAATATTGAAATAGGCAAAGCCGCCGGCAAGTGGATAGCTGCTAATCTTCAGGGTAAAGGCAAAGTGATCGAGCTTAAAGGCCTGATGACAACAATTGCGGGTCAGGATAGAAATTCAGGTTTCAGACAGGGCATAAAAGATTCGGATATCGAGATTATTTTTGAAGCTGACATGAAATGGCTTGAGCCTAATGCCCGCAAAGAAATGGAATCAGCATTGTCACGCTTTGAAAAGATCGACCTTGTTTATGCTCACAATGACCCCGGCGCCCATGGCGCCTATCTTGCAGCCAAAGCTGCTGGTAGAGAAAAAGAAATTAAGTTCGTAGGTATCGATGGTCTGCCGCAGGAAGGGCAGATTTATGTAAAGCAGGGAGTCCTTGCTGCTACGTTTGAATATCCAACCGGCGGCAGAGAGGCAATTGAGGCTGCATTGAAATTACTGGCAGGTCAGGAAGTTCCTAAAAAAATAACACTCCCTTCGAAAATATACACTCCTGAAAATATTGATCAGGGCGGTCAACATCTGAAATAATATACCCTTTAGGGATGGAAATTTCATTAAATTGATCAGATTTGCGGCGGATTTGGGGTGATCTTTTACGCATTTGCGAAAAATGGGCGTCGAAAAATCTGATGGTGAGGGTTTTTTGGTAGTTTTTTGGGTGTTTTTGGGTGGATTTGGCGAAATCGATTTTCAAAAATTTGCCTTTTTTCACCTTTTTTTCGGTTTTTT
>JAGLTN010000265.1 GCA_023135255.1 Planctomycetota bacterium | reverse complement strand
CATATTTTTACAGGTTTTGGTTTTGGTCCTGTTCAAGGCGGACTCTTTGTTAAAGAGGCCTTTGCTTCAGGCAACTTCAAACGGATTGTAATATCAGAAATAGATCAGAAACTGGTTGATGCGATAAGAGCCAGCGGCGGAAGTTATTATGTCAACATTGCTAAATCTGACGGCATCGAAACATTAAAAATTGATAACGTCGAATTGCTTAACCCGACTATAGATTCGGACCGAAAAAAGCTTGTAGAAGTCTTAGCTGACTCCACCGAGATAGTGACATCTTTGCCGAGCGTTAAAATTTATGAAGCAGGTGGTGATAGTAGTGTAAGCTCACTTATCAGCTCCGCGATCATCGGTAATAAAGCCAAAGCAAAAATAATTTATACAGCCGAAAATAATAACATTGCCGCTGAGATTCTCGAAAAATCAGTTGTCGCAAAAACAGGCTCTGCTGTTGCGGATAACATCCGGTTTTTAAATACTGTTATAGGCAAGATGAGCAGGGTTGTTACCGACCCCAAAGAAATTAAACAACTTGACCTTAAACCGATTGCCCGGGGTATCGACAGGGCGTTTCTCGTTGAAGAGTTCAACCACATACTTGTCACTAAGACCGATATCGAAGGTTTTACTGCCGGTATAAAAGTCTTTGTTGAAAAAGCGGACCTGCTGCCTTTCGAGGAAGCCAAGCTTTATGGCCACAATGCTGTTCATGCGCTGCTTGCTTATCTCGGGTTTGTCAAAGGCTATTCAAAAATGACCGAGCTTAATAATGACCCACAAGTTATGCAGATCGCCAAAGATGCTTTCATTAATGAATCAGGCAAAGCGCTGATAAAAAAATATGCTGATATAGGCGATGACCTTTTCACAGAGGCAGGTTACAAACATTTCGCAGAAGACCTGCTCGAAAGAATGACCAACCAGTACCTCGGCGATACCGTCGCAAGAGCCGGCAGGGATGTCGTTCGCAAGCTCGGCATAGATGACCGGATTTTCGGTACGATGGCGCTATCGATCGAAAATGGTATCGAACCTGTCAATATGGCAATGGGGGCATTAGCGGGAATCAAATGGCTCGTCGACAATGTAGAAAAGATTAATTTGCCCGAGAAACTAAAGTTTACAAATTGGTCTGATCTCACCGATGAGCAGATAGCAGATGTTTTAAATTGGTTGTGGGCGGGCAAAACAAACAAATTCAGCGACCAGATCGCCGAATGCATCTGCAAAGCCAGAAATAGCTTTATAAAAGGCCGATGATTTCGTGATTCATAGCACTTCTCAGCTTTCATGGAAGATATTTTTTTATATTTGACGCCGGCGGATATTGCTTTTATACTGATCTCAATTGAATTT
>JAGLTN010000264.1 GCA_023135255.1 Planctomycetota bacterium | reverse complement strand
CAGATAGTCGCTGTACTTGCGATAAATTCTGCAAAGAGCCTCGTTGCTCCCACGCTTAAATTTCCACATCAACAGCTTATCTTCCAGCATTAAGAATTTACCTAAAATCAAGAACGTTCTTCACCTGTTACACGAACCAACACCATGTTTTGGTTTAGACAAAATCAAAATTTATTACAATTTTAGCGGCTTTTTGCAGAAAACACAAATTCGAAAAAAAGCTTTAAAAATAGCTTTTCATTATGAATTGCTTATAATACTTAGTTATTTTGCTTATAATGAACTATATATATGATTTTTTCTTGACCTGAGGGGGGCTTTTAAATTACAGTTACGGGTTAATAGTTTTATAGAATATGTTATGATAGTGAGATTATGGCTGAAAAAACTGTAAAAATCGGACTTGTAGGATTTGGAATCGTCGGAAGCGGCGTAGCGAAAATAATCCTGGAAGACAATGACGAAATAGCCGTCAGGACTGGATTGCGTCTTGAGCTTGCTTGTGTAGTCGATAAGGACATCACGACAGCGAGAGTTGTTAGCTTGCCTGATGGTGTTTTGACTGATGACGTTGACCAGCTCCTGAACGATGATTCTATCGATATTGCGATAGAACTCGTAGGCGGAACAACATTCGCAAAAGACCTGCAGATCAAAATGCTCCAAAGCGGCAAACATGTCGTCACTGCTAACAAAGCATTATTGGCAAAACACAGCACCGAACTTTGTAAAATTGCAGCCGAAAATAATAAATGTATTGCCTTCGAGGCCAGCTGTGCGGGCGGAATCCCAATAGTATCTGCTATCAGAACTTCATTAGCTGGTAATAATATCGAAGCGATATACGGCATCGTAAATGGTACATGTAATTATATACTTTCAAACATGACCACCAAAAATGAAGACTTTGAAACAGCTTTAAAACAAGCACAGGAAAAAGGGTACGCAGAAGCCGACCCGACGCTGGATATCAACGGCGGAGACAGCGCCCACAAACTTATAATACTTTCCTCGCTGGCTTTCGGCTACGAATTAAAACTCGAAGATGTTTACGTGGAAGGAATAGAGGGAATCGCAAAAGCCGACATCAACTACGGCGGAGAAATGGGTTATATCCTGAAACTGTTGGCTATCGGCAAAAAAGACTCCGACGGCAAAGTCTCCCTTAAAGTTAAGCCTTCTTTCATCGCTAAAGATGATCCGCTGGCAAAAGTTGACGGCTCTTTCAATGCAGTAAGTATTTTCGGCTCTGCTGTTGGACAGGTTACTTTCTACGGCAGAGGAGCAGGTATGATGCCGACAGCCTCGGCAGTAGTTGCAGATGTAATTGAAGTTGGTCTGGGCAACTCGGAAAAATCTTTCCGTGCAACTTCGCTAAAACCAAGAGAACAGGTCCTGCCTCTCATCAAAAAGATCGGTAATACCCTAAGCAGATTCTATATACGAATGATGGTAAAAGATCAACCCGGCGGACTGGCAAGTTACAGCCGGGTACTCAGCAAACATGATATCAGCATCTCAGGCGTACTCCAGCACGAAGGCAGCGGCCCGGATAATACTGTACCTATAGTTATTACCACCCATCTGGTGCGACAGCAGCAAATAACCGCGGCTATGGAAGACATGAAGAACCTTGATGTTGTAAGTGGCAAACCCGTTTGCATAAGCATCGTAGACATGCCGGAGGATACGGATTGACAACTAAGTACGCTATAATAATACCGGATGGCGCAGCCGACGAGCCTATTGAACAGTTCGATAATCAAACAATTTTCGAAGCTGCTGATATCCCGAATATCGACATAATAAGCAAAACCGGCAGACAGGGACTCGTCAAAACTGTCCCTGAAAATATGGAACCAGGCTCTGATGTTGCGCAGATGTCACTGTTAGGCTATGACCCGCTCAGATATTATACAGGCAGAGCTCCTATCGAAGCAGTAGCTCAGGATATAAAGCTATCAGATTCTGACTGGGTATTCCGGTGCAATCTCGTTACTATCGCTGATGCAAAAATGGTAGACCACAGCGCCGGTCATATCTCAACCGGAGAAGCTTCAAAGCTCATATCGGAATTGAACGAACAATTTTCAAACGAACAGATGCGATTTTATCCAGGCGTAAGCTATCGTCATTTGTTGGTTGTAAGAGATGCTAATTTTGACCTGGTGACATATCCGCCTCATGATCACATCGACACACCAATAGAAAAAATACTCCCAAGAGGCAAAGGTGCTCAGCTTTTAACAGACCTTATGGCAAAATCACAGCAGCTATTCGCTGAACATGATATAAATAAGATAAGGAGAGACCTCGGTGAAAACCAGGTCAGTTCTATCTGGCTTTGGGGACATGGTAAAAAAACGGTAATGGAACGTTTCAGCAAACGATATGGACTCAAAGGTGCATCGATAACAGCTGTCGATCTGGTTCGAGGACTATCAAAATTGATCGGCTTTGACCTGATTGATGTCGAAGGAGCAACAGGTTTTGTTGATACGAACTATCAGGGTAAAGCACAAGCTGCGATAGATGCTCTGGAAACACATGACCTTGTACTTATTCATGTCGAGGGTCCGGATGAAGCTGGTCATAACGGCAACGCTGAAGAAAAGAAAAAAGCGGTTGAACTGATCGACAAACATATCGTCGGGCCGGTTTACCAGGCTTTGCAAAAATACGACCAGTGGCGCATTCTTGTCATGCCGGATCACCCTACCCCAATAAACACCAAAGCTCATTCATCTGAACCGGTACCTTTCGCAATGGCAGGAACAAATGTCAGCGGCATTATAAATGAAGTATTCAGTGAAGCCTTTGCCGCTAAGTCGGGCTTCAAAATAAATAAAGGCTGCGAATTAATGGAATATTTTCTAAAAAGTGGAATGAACATATAAAAATTTTTACAGGCGTTTAATTATGGCAATAATTGTACAAAAATTCGGAGGAACGTCGGTCGCCAACGCTGAAATGATCCGGGCCGCTGCCAGAAGAACTATCGAGGCAGTGAAAAAAGGTTACCAGGTTGTTGTTGTCGCTTCTGCAAGGGGTAAACAAACTGACCAGCTTGTCGCTGATGCATTGGAATTAAATCCGGATCCTTCTCCAAGAGAAATGGATCAGCTGTTGCACACCGGTGAGATACAAACTGTCGCACTGTATGCAATGGCTCTTGACGAAATGGGCTATGATGCGATAAGCCTGACAGGCTATCAGATCAGAATGCTCACAGACAACAATCATTCAAAAGCTCGAATCAAAAGTATCGATGCCGACCGTATGCACAAGTATCTCAGCAAAGGCAAAATTGTGCTTATAGCTGGTTTCCAGGGCATCAATGACGAAGAGCATGTCACGACCCTCGGCAGAGGAGGCTCAGATACAACTGCGGTAGCGATTGCAGCTGTGCTAAACGCAGAGGTGTGCGAAATATATACCGATGTCGACGGCATTTATACGACAGACCCGAGAATCTTCGAAGATGCCGCTAAGATAGATCAGATCAGCTACGATGAAATGCTCGAACTGGCATCGCTCGGTGCTGGAGTTATGCACGGCAGAAGCATTGAATTCGGAAAAAACTATAACGTAAAAATTCACGTACGAAGCAGTAGTGAAGATAAAGAAGGAACAATAATTACTCATGAGGTACCGCAAATGGAAGATGTAGTCGTTACAGGCGCAACAATTCAAAAGGATATGGCTAAAATCAGTCTGGTCGGAGTCGAAAACAAACCGGGAAATGCAGCAAAAATATTCGAGCATCTGGCAAAAGCCAGGGTAATCGTCAACGATATTATACAAACGGAAATCAACCCGGAAAAGGCTAACCTGTCTTTTACAGTCAGCACTTTAGAACTTAATGCCGGCAAAAAAGCGGTTGAGGAAATCAAAGAGGAAATCAATTGCCAGGATATATTTGTCCGCGATGATATCGCGGAAATTTCCATCGTCGGAGTTGGTATGCGGACACATTACGGTGTTGCGGAAACAATGTTCACCAGCCTGGCAAAAGCGCAGGTCAATATCGATTCGATTACCACCAGCGAAATT
>JAGLTN010000263.1 GCA_023135255.1 Planctomycetota bacterium | reverse complement strand
CCGCGTACTTTGTATAAAGTCTGGGATTTTTTGCCCAAGGAAATAATATCTATTACAGGTTTGTCTTTTGGATAAAGCAATATCTTCCCAGCAACAATTTTTCCGGGCTTTTGTATCAATCGAAGAATGGAATAAGCCGTTACACTTTTGCCGCAGCCGCTCTCACCGACAAGAGCAAAAGTCTTGCCTTTTTTTATAGAAAAGCCAACCTGCTGAACCGCTTTGGCTTTGCCTTGTTCGGTGTAGAAATGCGTTGAAAGCCCTTTCACCGTTAACAGTATTTCATTGTTTTCACTCATATTTTTACTGCATCCTCAATTTAGGATCGAGAGAATCTCTTAAAGCATCACCAAAAATATTCAAAGCCAGAGATATAAAAAAGATCGCGACTGTTGCCGCCGCCATCTGCCACCACACCCCTCTGGCAAGTTCGATCCTCGCGTCATTTATCATCGCACCCCAGCTTGGCTTATCAGCTTCACCCAGACCGAGAAAACTCAATATCACTTCCGCATGTATGAAACTAACGAACCTCAATGAAAAATCAATTATGACAAGGTGAAAAACATTGGGCAGCAGTTGCTTAAAAATGATCCTGGCGTTACTGCTCCCGTAAGACCTGGCTGCAAGAACATATTCCCTGTCTTTGTGCTTAATAATTTCCCCTCGGATCAATCTGCATATCCCAACCCAGCTGGTAAGCCCGATCGCCAGATAAACCGTAGTCATCCCCGTCAGCCTAAGCCCAAACAGCGTCTTATCCCGCAACACCACCGCAAAAGCAAGTATCAGCAGAATATACGGAATCGAACTCAACGTCGAATAAATCCAGACGATTATTTCATCGACCACGCCGCGAAAATAACCAGCTATCGCCCCCAATGGCACACCTATCAATATGCTTATCAAAGAAGCACATAACGCAACAGTGACAGAAGTCTTTGCGCCGTAGATAGTCTTTCGCAAAACAGACTGCCCAAAAATATCCGTGCCAAAAATATACTTCACATCCGGCGGCTGATAACTCGGCCCAACCTCTTCGGTCCACATCACCGGACCTGGCTGCCAATCAAAAAATTCAGCAACATAGACAAAAGCTGTTACCGCAAAATACGCCAGTATTATTACCAGACAAACCATGGCAAACTTCCTGCGTGCGAGCCTTCTCAGACCGTCCTTCCACAGGCTTGTGCCTTTAACCGCCACTATCTTTTTATCTTTTACAATATCAGTCAAGTGAAACCCTCGGATCAACTAAAGCGTAGCAGATATCCGTTATGAGATTAAACAAAACAAAAAGTATCGCGCTGATATATGTCATCGCATTTATAATAAAGTAATCCCTTGAGCCGATAGCCTCTATCATAAGATAACCCAGCCCCGGGATACCGAAAAACCTCTCCAGCAGCAGCGAACCAAGAAATAGATACGGTATCGCCAGAACAACCCTCGTAATGATCGGGATCATTGCATTTTTAAGCACATGTTTAAAAAGCACTTTTCGCGTACTAAGACCCTTGGCAAAAGCTGTCCGCACATAGTCGCTTTTCATCTCATCGAGCATAACCGTTCTGTAGAATCTCAAATTACTGCCGATGCCCGTCACGATCCCAATCAACACAGGAAGTGCGGCATATTCATACAGACTAAGGCCCGGCGTATAATAAATCGGGAAAAAGCCCCACTTATACGCAAAGAAATACTGCCCAAACAAAATAAAACTAAGATACGGAATACTCATCCCCGCTACACAGATAAACAGCGTAAAACTATCCCACGCTGAGCCTCTGACAAATGCAACCATCAACGCCAGGCTTACCGATATGAACACAATCCCAAAGAACATCGGTACAGTTATAGAAAGCGAAGGGGCTATTCCCCTTTTTATTTTGTCTATAACAGGTTCACGATCCCTGGCTCTGCCGAAATCAAACACCAAAGCATTTTTGAAATGATTAACGAACTGGCTATCCCACGACAAAAACAAAGGCTTATCCAGGCCATACTCATGGCGAATCTCATCTATAGTTTCCTGAGATGCATTTTTACCCGCTATCTCAAGCGATATGTCACCACCTACCAGACTAAACAAAACAAACGTCAGCAGCAGCACGCCTGCAACTATAGGCAACGTATAAAAAAGTCTTCTGATTACATAAGCTGTCATTTAACCTTCTTCAGCAATTGTTTATAGTTCGCTCTTTCGTCGCAATCAAGCCTGCGATACTTCCCCAGACCATACTGAAACACATGAGGCTTATAATTCTTATACCAGCTATGTTTTAAAGCATAAAATACCCGATGATTAATAATAGCTCCTGGACAATCCTCCATTACTATCATTTCCATCTGCCTGTAAAGCTGTCTTCTTTCGTCACTATCGTCCATAACTTCAATCTGCTC
>JAGLTN010000262.1 GCA_023135255.1 Planctomycetota bacterium | reverse complement strand
TGTTTTTGCTGGAAAGGTAAAAAAAACTTCACAATTCGAAAAAAAATGTCTTGACCTGTTCTCTAATTAGAAATTAGGATGTCACCATGTACTTAAATATAAGGGCATTAACGCCGTTTTATTTTTAATTTAAGGAGACTGTATTGCTGATGGGGACATAGCAGGGAGATTGCGTTTTTTGAGAAAAGAGAAAGGAGGTAAATTCAATAAATCCGTGGGATGGGTGTGTGCATACTCTGCTGAATGCTGTCGGCTGAATGTAAATTTTTATTAACGTATGTATTTAAAAGGAGATTTATTATGTGTAAGAAATTATTGTTTTTAGCAGTGTTGTTGGTCTTTGTTGGCAGTGCTTGTGGTGACATCACCACAGGTCTTGTAGGCCATTGGAAGATGGATGACGGTGTAGGTGTCACTGTAGCTGACTCTTCAGGTTATGGTAATGACGGAACTATGGGCAACGACGATGACTGGATTTCCGGCGGCGGAATTGATTTTTACGGCAGCGGCGACTCTGGTATTTCTTTTGCCAACAACGGCGCTGACCTTCTCGCCGATATGGATCTGACTGACGCGGTTACTGTTTCTTATATAGCTACATGGGCTTCAGACTATGCCCATGTTAACTATCCTTATGATGGCAGAGATGTCAATGATCTCAGACTCTTGTCATCTGAATGTCCAACTGGTGTCCATATTCTTACCCATTGTGGTGCTGATAATATGTGGTCCTGGGCAGCTTTCGATGATCAAGACGACAGATTCATCTTTGGTAAGGTTGAAAAAACGTGGGGCGATGACATAAGAATTACCTTGACTGCAGATTATAATACGGGTGTCTATAAGCTTTATGTTGATGATTACCTCTATGCCTCAGCCACAAGTAAAACCGGTTCATTTGAAAATGTAGTTAAATTTACCATTGGACGAACAACTTCCGGCACCAGTGAGAAGGAAGGTAAAATGGAAGATTTCAGGATCTACGACAGAGCTCTTTTAGCTGCTGATGTAGCTCAACTTGTTGCCGAGAGGGCAGCAACAAAGTTAATACCGGGCGATGGAGAAGTGGCTGCAGCTACCGCAGATGGTGACGTCACCTTATACTGGGTGCCAGGTAGCGAAGCAGCAGATGTTGATGGCCATGATGTATATTTCGGTGACACTGAAGCTGCAGTTTCAACTGCCACTACGGCCTCAGATGAATATCAAGGTCGCCAGACAGCTGAAAGTTTCGATGTTGCGAGCCTAAGTGACTTGAATACTTATTACTGGCGAATTGATGAGGTTAACGGCGTCGATGTCTGGGCTGGAGATGTCCAGAGCTTCACTATAAGTGACGTATGGCTCATGGATTTTGTCAGCATTGGCAACCTTGATACAGATGACAGAATTTGTGCCTATACTATTCAGGGTTTAATGAACCAGAAAGGCGCAAGAGTATTCTTTTTACATGATAAACATAATGCGGGCAATTCAACAGCAGATGATTATTGGGTTACGTACCTTGAAAACAATAAAGGCTTTACTTTTGCAGATGTCGGCAATCTGAGAGAATTAGTTGCTGCTGCAAGAAATGAAGGTGTTGTCAGCGGCGTAACTAAATACAACCCCGCAAATATCGATACCGGTGAAGTCACAATAGCGGTAAACCTCGCAGTAGATTCCAATTATGTACCCGTAACAGCCGCGATGCAAAATTACACGTCTAACGGTCTGGCAGACAAAGGATATATCGATTGCTTTGATGGGCTGACGATAAATGATATCAGCGGAGACTGGGGCACAAAACTACTTGCTCAAAGTTATGGCGTTAACAATCTGATGCCAGGTAAGCGTACAGATGGCGTCTTCTCATGTATTAGATCCTTCGCCACTTTTAACGATGTTCACAACTATGACAATGGAATCGACTATGGCGTCCAGCAGAAATTCTATGCCTATGATATGAATTATGACAATGGCGGAACTGAACGAGATCTGCTTCTTGATGTTATGGATCACCTGGATGCACCGGGTATGTCTTATGGTTCGTGGCATGATGAGGGTATAGATCTTGTCCCAATATCAGCTACTGGTAATTACACCGTTCTGTGCGGTCTGAATATGAGTTTCTGGGCTAATGTTGATTATAATTCTGCTAATCTGGATATGAGCAGAGAAGATTCAAACATGGTGCTCGATGATTCAAAGTATTATGTAATGTTCCAGTCATCTGAAGGTGACACAGCCGCTTATCTATCTGGTCTTCAAATGAGTGGCGAATGGCTTGGGGATCATGGAGCCTGGCTAAAACCCAATAGAAGCAAGGGTAAAGTAACATGGTGTACATTGCCGGTTGCTTATGATCTTTGGCCTGCGTTGATAGAGTACTACAACACAACCACTGAACCAAATGACAGTTTCTGGACAGGACCTTCAGGTGCAGGTTACAACAGAGTCTCATCCCTTCCCAATCTTGCTGACTGGGCAGCGTTTACAGATAGCTACATTGCGGATATAGGTATTCAAGGCGTTGAATGCTGGTGGGGATTCAGTTTAGATATGTATGAAACCTTCAAAGCCAATGCACCGCATGTTAAATGTTTCTCTCATCAGGGCGTAAACGGCGGATCAAACGATTGGCTAAGCGATGGAACTCCTGTCGTCAGGGCACATGCTACCTCACCAATGTCTAATGGCTTGTGGTATGCACAGCTTGCGGATCCTAATGGTATAGTAACTACCATCACGAATTTCGCAGCTACAAAGAATACGCCTTACTTCATTACGGTATACGATGTACCTAATTCCATTGTTGATTATGCAGCAATTTGCGA
>JAGLTN010000261.1 GCA_023135255.1 Planctomycetota bacterium | reverse complement strand
CGTCCAGTAAACACTCGTATAGTCCTTATGCTTACCACCAAGCCCACCATCGCCAAACTCATCAGGCATCAGCCCATAGTTAACCGCATCGCTATCCTTCTTCGTCATCTGCCTGTATTTTTTAATCGTATTAACTTCTCTTTCCACCTTAGGCCACATCTTCTCAAGCCAGACCATGTCATCGGTCAGCTGTGCATGTCTCCACACCATCCATAATCGCAAACCATGCTTTTTGCTGAAACCTTCTTTAGCCGGCCCATTATCACCATCGATCTGATTTTCCAAACCTTCTCTCGCCTCTGCCAACCTGCCCATATATGAAACCGCTTCAAGTATGAAAGGCCCATCCGCTGCCCAGGTGCCGCGGTAAAACGTCGGACCAACCTGAAATGAAGGCTTACCGTTTTTGATTTCCCTCGCCTGGTAAATATTGCGGATACATGAATCGAGCAGTTTTTGAATTTCCTCATCAGCAACCTGAATGTTGCCATAAGGAATATCCCATCTCTTCCAGCAGTTTATCGAATCGGTAAGCAACTTCTGAGCCTGACCAACATCAGCAGCAGATGATTTTGCCCCTCCCAAAAATGTTACCAATACCTGGAAATTCTGCCCCGGTTCAAGCTGCTTTTCATCGAAATAAACACTTACATTCCTGTTTTTCAGAAACACATTTTTATCGAGAATTGCCAATGGTTTATTCTCGTACTCCCCTTCTAATATCTGCTGATCCACAGGACAATCATCGGCGGAGAATATAAAAATGCAACCTAAAACAGTATTCAAATCACTCATCCCCTCAGCGGTATGAACACTAATATCAAGCAGACCATCGCCATCGATATCCGTCGCCTCAAATGTTTTTACCATCGGCGTCGCTTTGCCATACTCAGCCATATCGATACTGGCAACTGTTTTGCCTTCAATTCGATAATCCTGCTTCCTAAAGCCGACTTGTGAATAATGATTTTCGATCAACCCAAATGCGACCTTGTATTTCTTACCAGGCTTACACTTATATTTAAAAACCATAGGCTGATTCTGCCCTACCAGGAAAGATTTAAATCGCGGATCATATTTCCCATCAGCTAACTCCAGGTGCTGAATTCTGGGAATGCTATCTACAATAAAATCAGAATCAGTTTCATTTGAATATTCAATTTTTTTGCAGGCAGGGCTTATAGCACAAAACACCTTATCCGGATGAGATGCTTCGACTATTTTGGTTCCGTCATCGCTGAGCATCCATCTGATGTTGGATTTCATATTCAATACGATCTGACCAGCCTTTTCTTCGCTTGCGGTATTTTCCATATTCAAATACAGATAGTCCGCCCGTGTCTCTATCCAATCGGATGGTTTTTTGCCAGTAACCGCTGAGGCAAAAGCGATCTGAGTGAGCTTTATATCGTCAACTGAGCTTGTTGTTTTTACAATTGCAACTTTAGGATCTAAAAGCGACTGATTGAATCCAACAACTTTATTGTCTGACACAATAGAAGCTTTTAAAGTAATATCAAAATAATCATTTACCCAGTTGCCGCGATTAAAACGGTAACAAAAACTGCCGTCACCTGCGACTATCGTTTTATAAAAATCGTCAGGCCAACCAATACAGCACTGATCCTTGTCGGGCCGATATCGAAAATCCAAAACCTCTTTCTCAAGCCCATCAAGCTGCCCTGCAATTGGAAAAGTTTTAACTTCAAGAACAGGATTCCCATTACAGATAGAAGTAAAAACAAAAATAAGAATAATAAGATTAAAGACTTTCGTCATTTCCCACTCTCCAATTTTAAAATAAAATCAGACTACTGCATTCTTTTACATTCGATAAATTCTGTTAATATTTCCGCTGCTGCAACTGCGTCGACGCGTTTTTTCTTTTTTTTGCGAGTATATTCAGCCGCCGCCAATTTATCCTTCGCACCATAGCTGCTCAGTCTTTCATCCTGAAAAATTATCTCGACATCGACTTGTTTTTGAAGCTGTTTCTCGAAATTCTCCACGATTTTAGCTTGGCCCCCCCTGCTGCCATCCATATTTATAGGCATCCCCAAAACAACAGCATCAACACTTTCAGCTGTTACTATCTTCGATATTTTGCTTATCAGCTCTGAATTCGTAGCCAAAACCTCTAAAGGCGACGAAAGCATTTCCGCCTTATCACAAATCGCCAATCCCGTCCTTTTCAATCCATAGTCTATTGCAAGATATCTCATAATATTATTAAAGGTACTTTTCGCCGTGATCTGTTTCAATTTTTTCCAGCAGTTCTTTTATTTTATGTGCATGGTCGATTGAGCATATCAAAGTAGCATCATTACTGTGGGCGACAAGAATATTTTCCAGCCCCATACACGCAATCAAATGCTCCTGGTCCTCGGTTACTACTATACTGTTCCTGCAGTCGACCAACTCATTTGCACCAGCTGCAACAATATTCTTATTCTCATCAGAGCTTATAAAATCCGCCAGCGCCACAAAAGACCCCATATCAAGCCATCTGCAATCAAGCTTGATAGTATGAACCCCGGGAGCCTTCTCCATAACCGCATAATCAATACTTATCTTAGGCAGTTTCACAAACCAGTCCTTAAGAGCTTGCTGCTGATTAGGTCCATCCCAGTCTTTGCGTATGTTTTCCAAAGGCTCTGTCGATTCAGGGAGAAATTTTTTCATAAGCGAAAGTACCGTCTTAGCCTTCCACACAAACATACC
>JAGLTN010000260.1 GCA_023135255.1 Planctomycetota bacterium | reverse complement strand
TTAATATTCCCAAATTGAAAAAGCTGATAAATTCAAAACAATACAACCTCCAGGTAGCAGGGGAAAGTTATACTGCTGATAAACTTGAAAAGCTATGCACCCAGCTTAATCCAAGCCTGTATCTCTTCAAAGCCAATGCCTTCTACCGCGCAGTTTCAATGATAGATAACAACAATGCACAATCAGAATATTATCTGACCGATGTCGTTCGCCATCTCTCATCTATCAAAAATACAGATGGTAAAAATACTTTCAGAGTACGAACCGTTGCCATCGATAACCCCGATTGGCTGCAGGCGTTTAATTCCCCCGATGAATTGCTCGCGATACAGGACTATGTAAGAAGAAAAAAACATACTAAAGAAAAACCCGCAGTTTCGCTTCATCCGGCTCTCGGTAAAAAATATTGTACTGTAACTCAATGGTTAGCCGCAATAGAAAAAAATGTCCCAGGTGTAACAAAATGGCTTAAAGAAATTTATGGCCCACATACCCAGCTGCACCGGGAAAAGATCAAAACACTCACCAGGGTTTTAAACACTTTCGGCCAAAAATTCGGCTTCGACCAGAAAGTCTGCATCGTTCGCGCACCGGGTAGGCTCAATCTCATGGGCAGGCACGTTGACCACAGGGGAGGCTTTAATAACTTCCTGGCATTTGACCGGGAAACGATAATTGTCGCAGGTCTGCGCGATGATGACAACGTTATTGCTGTAAACACAAAACCTGCAAGCTTCAAAAAAGTTCGCTTTAACATAGCTGAGCTTATAGGGCGGTTTGCCTGGGGTGATTGGCTTAATTTCGTAAACAGTGACTGGGTTCGCAACATGCTCTACAGCACCGCGGGACATTGGGGAAATTACATCAAAGCCGCTGTCCTGCGTCTCCAGCATTATTCAAAAGATATCAAAATCAACGGTATGAATCTGGCGGTTACTGGAAATGTCCCCATCGCTGCCGGTCTTAGCAGCAGTTCAACTCTCGTAGTAGGTACACTGCAGGCGGCCATCGCTTTAAATAATTTCCAACTCGAAAGTCAGCAGTTCATTGACCTTTGTGGTCAGGGTGAATGGTTCGTAGGTTCAAGAGGAGGCTCTGGTGACCACGCAGCCATATACCTTGGTCAGCGAGGCAAACTAACCCAGGTTGGCTATATGCCCTTTAGAATAATAAAAACGATTGATATTACAAAAGAATATACCGTTATAATTGCCAACAGCCACCTAAAAGCCGCCAAAAGCAGCTTTGCAAAAGATACTTTCAACACTCGTGTCGCAAGTTACAACCTCGGCTTGGCTTTGCTCAAACATCGTTGTCCGGAAGTTAACGACTCACTCAAATATGTCCGTGACATAGATCCCCAACACCTTGGCTGCAAGACAAGCGATATTTACAAAATGCTCCTAAAAGTACCTCAGAAAATGAATCGCAAAGAAATAAGATCGATCCTGCCCAAGCACTGCACTGAAATGATGGAGACAACATTCTCCAGCCACGCAGATCCTGGATTTTACAATCTCCGTTCGGTACTGCTGTTTGGTGCATCAGAAGTTGCGAGAAGTCGAATGTGTATGGATTACTTTGAAAAAGGGATCATAAACGATTTTGGCAAACTAATGAACATAAGCCATGACGGCGACCGTGTTTCAATGGCAGGCGATAATGGTAAATACAAAAAATACACACCGGGCTGTTCAGACCAATATCTAAATACCCTCATACTGGACCTGGCAAGTGAAGACCCGCAAAAAGTCCTCAATGCACAGCTTTACAACCAGCCGGGCGGCTACTACTGCTCTACACCGCAAATAGATCAAATGGTTGATATTGTCTGCTCAGTCAAAGGCGTCGCCGGTGCCCAGCTTGCAGGTGCTGGTCTTGGAGGATGCATTATGATCTTTGCCGAAAAAAATGCATTAGAAAATATAAAAGCAGCTTTGAATAAAGGTTACTACAAGCCGAATAAACTAAAACCTGATATTATTCCCTGCGTAATGGTAGAAGGTGCGGGTCTTGTGGAGTTTTAAAAAGTGTGTAAATTAAAAAAGGGCTCTCAATGATAAAGAGCCCTTCGTTTTTTCATTATATAGTTACAGCTTTTAACATTTCACTGCATTTGGTTTTACTTTCAGCCTGCTGACCTGGTTTGAAGGGCAAAGCCTCAGAAAATTGTATAGCCACTCTTTTTGTATAGGCATTAATGTCATCAACCCGGCAAATATGGCCGTGACGAGTAAAACTCGCCATATTAAATGAATTATCGCCATCAAATTTTGGAACACTAAATCTGGTTGTTATACTCTGCCCGGGATAAGAGCAGTTATTATTCGCAGAGCATGTAAACGCCGCGCCATTGCTCGAAACATCAACCATCTGTCCCTGTGACAAAAGTCCGTTAAAATCCTCAGCAAACCATATTGGCCAATGATAACGCAACCTCTTCTCTTTTCTGCGTTCAGTTGTACTTTCCATCTTTTTTTACCTTATCAAAAACCCATTTAGTTCTACAGCAGTCATTTCGGCCGACAAACAGAACAGCTTAACCCTTCAAATTACCGAAAAACCCCACTCCCAGCCTTAATACCGCTGATTAACGAATAACAACGAAAAATAAGAAACAAAAATAAAAAGTTTTTTTTACAATCGGGTTTATGTTCCTATAAAGTTTTGTCAGCGTTACTTTTGTAAGAATACATTCCCCTCTGTGCAGCGGGGATAAATTTAAAATCCGTTCTGATGGATATGTAAAACCGGATTTATTGTTGGTGTGAAGGAATAAAGGGTAGTTCTAATAATTGTTTTTGATCTGCCTTACCAGTTTAGCGAATTGATCGCCCCTGTCCTGAAAATTTATGAACATATCATAACTTGCACAGGCCGGGCTCAAAAGCACAACATCGCCGCTATCAGCGATCTCCTCGCAAAATCCGACAGCCTCTTCCAGAGAATTGGCCTTTTTTACTATTAACGAATTATTACCAAATAGATTGATATGCTCAATTATCGTCTTTGCAGTATCGCCTATGAGGATTGCAGCCTTAGCGGACTTTGAAATTTTCTCCGCCAGTTCATCAAAAGAGAGCTTCTTATCATATCCACCTGCGATTATAATTTTAGGCTCGGCAAAAGCCTCCAACGCAACTATCGAACTTTCAGGCGTAGTCGAAATAGAATCATTGTACCATCTGACCCCATTTTTCTCCGCGATAAATTCAAGCCGATGAGCCAGGGACCTGAAAGAACCCAGCGAATTTTTGATAGTCTCTTCTGTAACACTAACTGCTTTCGCGATAGACACTGCCGCCGCCAGGTTTGAAAGATTAGCCTTTCCGGGCAGCGGATATTCTTTTTGCATTTCCGCATTGACGTTGTTGCTGTCAAATGCTGCACACTCCCTGTCAGACAGCTGGCGATATTTCTTAAACCACAACCTCGTAATTTCATCCTCAGCATTAAAAAACGAATAAGCCTTTTTGCCCGCATCAGTCTTTTGCAGCCTGAATATATTTTCCTTAGCATCGCAATAAGCCTCAAACGTTCCATGCCTGTCAAGATGATTAGGCGTCAAGTTAGTAACCAGCGAATACCTCGGCGCCTTATTGATCTCAGCCAGCTTCTGACTTTGAAAACTCGATATCTCCAGCACAATCAGATCATCAAAACCAACCTTATCGAGTAGCGCCAGCAAAGGTTCATTTCCAATATTGCCGCTCAAATAAACATCGTTGTATTTAAAACCGGTTTGACCTTTCGCACATTTCAGCAGATGATAAGTCAAAGCCGCAGTAGTGCTTTTACCATTCGAGCCTGTAATTCCCACGATATCCGCAGCGCAAAGCTCAAAAAAAATATTCATCGCCGTAGTGACAAATCGCCTGTGTTCGATAGCGATCTTTACAAATTTATTATCATCAGAAACTGCCGGGTTGACCACAACGATATCAGCATTAGCAAAATCATCTTCCCTGTGCCCTCCCAAATGAAATCGAATATTCTCCCTGCCCGCAAGCCGGCTTATGGAATCAGATAGTTTATCCTCATCTGCCAGGTCCGTTACAATAACCTTACCGCCCGCTCTGCTTGCAAAATCAGCGGCATCTACCCCGCCCCCAAATCGCCCCAGCCCCATGACTAAGACAGTTTTGTCGGCGAAAAATCCCTTTTTCATATCAACGACTGCATTCCTTTGGAAATATCTATCTTCGCATCGATAACAGCCTGTTCGATGCACTTTTTCCAGTCATCGCCAAATTGCTCTTTGTATTGTGGCTTTTCGTATGCATAAATGATCGATCTTGATGCATTTATCAAAGCTCCTGTCCCGTCTGACTTGCAGAATCTTACGCAATCTTCCGCTGAAGCGCCCTGCGAGCCGTAACCAGGAACCAAAAACCATGTACTGTCATATTTTCTTCTAAGCTCTGTTGTTACCATAGGTGCGGTACCGCCTACTATCATACCAACATTGCTGTAGCCGCTCTTACCGATTCTGCCGGGCTCACTGCCGATACCTGCCACGATCTCAGCCATCTTTTCGTACAGCATAACCCCGTTCTCATCTTTGAAGTCCTGTATATCCGCAGATGACGGATTCGAACCCCTGATCCAGACAAATAATCCTTTGCCCTGTTTGTCCGCCATTTTTGCAAAAGGCTCAATACCATCGACGCCAGCAAAACCATTAACGGTAATAGCGTCAGGCACAAGCGTATCTTCAAGCCCAACAAGTTCAGAATTTTCCAGATGAGCAGCCGCGTACATCTCAGCTGTATGGCCGATATCACCTCTCTTAACATCGCCGATGATCTCAAGACCAAGGTCTTCAGCCTCTGTTATCAGAGAATAATAAGTTTCGATCCCTTCCCAGAGATATCTTTCAAAAAAAGCGATATTGATCTTAACCGCCGGCACTATAGGAGCGATGATTCGCATTGTCTGGGTGCAAAAATCAAAAATAGCATCTACCGCAGCAGCAGCATCGGTTTCATCGTTAAGCTCTCGATGACTCGTGATAGCCTTAGGCAGTCTGTTGTAAACCGGGTCAAGCCCGACGATAAGCGGAGTTTTCTTGGTCTTAACAGCCTCACAAAGACGATCAGCAAAATGACTCGACATTATTAAATCTGTCCTTTCTTAACAGCTGATGCAATCAGCTTAAATTTCAAAAACATTGAACGTTTGGGAAAAATCCCTTTTCGTTATTGCCGAAACCACTATAATCACACATTCGTAGTTGAGCAAGACAGAAATAAAATAAAACGATAAACAGGCGCAGATTTGGAAAAACAACAGGATAATAAAAAAAGTAAAAAGCCACGCAAAAAACTCAGGTGGGCGATCATGTTCTCTCTTTGGCTTTTGGTTGGTTTTTTGACCTTTATGCTCCTGCTGGATAAGCCCGCCGGTTACAACCCCGAAGATATCAAAAACGATAAATGCGTCAGCCAGTATGTAACTAATGAATTAGCACCCTATGTATATAACAACATACAGAAAGGCCAACCTTTTGATATAATCATCCCGCAGTCAAAGACAAAAGAATTTATCAGCCTTATCGAATGGCCGATAGAATCTGAAGACGTAACAATTTCCGCTCCGCAGGCTTTTTTTGGCGATAGTGCTCTGGTTATGAGAGCAAATGCCGAAACCAAAGGCCTCAATTTTGTTATTACCATTATGGTTTCAGCTCTGATCGATGAAACTGGTATGATGCACCTGAACCTCGACAAAATAGTGATAGGTTCGATGAATATTACATTCATTGCTAAGATAATCGCAAAGAAAATGTATCAGCACAGAGCAAAACAGGAAAATTATCGCAAAGATACCATCGGCGTTGCTATTGCTGCCTCATTGCTTGATGATCAGCCCTTCGACCCTGTCTTTGAAGTCAGGAAAAGAAAAGTAAGAGTTGAACAGATAAACGTCAAAAAAAATCAGCTGAAAATCACCCTGACCCCAGTTATTGATTAAAAAACCGAATTTCAACCGGATTCGCTTGACTGACAAAATGAATTTTTAGAGATGCCCTTAATCGCAATATCTCACTGTGCACCGTAAAAAATCACAGCTGCCAGCCCTGAGACTGACAGCTGCTATATATTATGAAGGAGATCATAATATTTGGAGGTAACAACATTGTGCAGTTGTTTTGGGTCGTATTTATAAGTCAAAGTTTCTTAATAAAGGCCACCGTTCCCGAAAAAATGTATTACTGAATTTCTGCCTCTACATATATAGACACATTCAATTCGATTTTGTTTCACTGTTTTTTGAGATTTTGTAAAAAAACATTAAATTTTTATCTGATTAAAACACTATATTTGGCTAATTCAGCTCCAAAAGCGGCTGAAATGCCTTGAAAACCCATTTTTTATGTCAAAGACAAGAAAAAGCCGAGCCAAAACGAGTTCAGCCTTTCTACAGGCAAGATTGCAATGTGAGTTATTTTTCCAGTGTTGGTTAATCTATTCTTCAACGGACTCATATAACTATAAAAAGCTTGAAATCAGTGTTTAAATAAAATAGCTTTGGTCTGTCTTATTTTTTTGAAAGGCAGATAAATGAGCGATGGTCAGGCAGTTATCGATGTAAATCAGACTTCCAAAATGCCCAAAGCAATCAGATACATTCTTGGCAATGAAGCATTTGAGCGGTTCGGGTTTTATGGGATGCGGTGCATTCTTATAGTTTTCATGACCAAATATTTGCTTGGCTCAGGCGGTCAGCTTAATGTAATGACAAATGAGCAAAGCATGTACTGGTTTCACATGTTCGTAGGTCTGGTTTACTTCGCGACCATAATCGGCGCACTTATATCAGACATCTGGCTTGGTAAGTACAGAACAATACTTTATTTTTCAGTTATATACTGCGTGGGTCTTGCTGTGATGAGCATTAATCACACCCGGATAGGATTGACAGCTGGGCTGATAATGATAGTCATAGGCTCCGGCGGACACAAACCCTGCATATCCGCTTTCCTTGGTGACCAGTTCGGCAAAAACAACCAGAACCTGGTGAGCAGGGTTTACAGCTGGTTTTATTTTTCCGTCAATCTCGGTGCCTTTATTTCCAATATTATTTGCCCCTGGCTTTTGGTTAAATATGGCCCGGCAGTCGGCTTTGGAGTGCCTGCAATTTGTATGTCTTTGGCAACGGTCGTCTTCTGGTTTGGTAATAAGAGTTTTACACACACCCAACCCAGGGGGGCAGGGTTCATCAGGGAGACTTTCAGCTCTGAAGGTATTATAGCATTAGGCAAACTTTGTATTATATTTCTTTTTGTTGCAATGTTCTGGGCGCTGTTTGACCAGACTTCTTCTAAATGGATATTGCAAGCTCAGAAGATGGATCACAATTGGCTTGGTTTGGAAATATTGCCAGCACAGATGACAGCTGTGAATCCGCTAATAGTTATGCTGCTGATACCAGTCTTTTCTTACGTAGTCTATCCAGCTATCAATAAGGTTTTCAAGTTGAATCCACTGCGAAAAGTTTCAATAGGTCTTTTCATAGCAGCGGCGAGCTTTGCCGTCTCAGCGTGGATCGAGCAGCAGATATTGGCGGGCAATAAGATCACTATAGGATGGCAGGTACTGGCGTATCTGATCCTGACCAGTGCAGAGGTTATGGTTTCGATAACAGCCTTAGAGTTTGCATATACACAGGCACCGAAGAAAATGAAGTCTTTTGTGATGGCGGTATTTCTGCTTTCTGTGACATTGGGTAATGTTTTTACAGCTGTCGTCAATCAATTTATTCAAAATGCAGATGGTACGAGCAAGCTTGAAGGCTCTTCCTATTACTGGTTCTTTACATTTGCAATGCTTGGTACGGCATTTGTGTTTATCCCGGTCGCAAAATTATACCGTGAGAAGACTTATATACAGAACTAAAAAACCTGGATACTTAAATTTTTTAGAGTCTGCCTCCAGGTTTATATTGAAATTATGGCTATTGCAGGGTATTCTTTTACTTAATGGATACTGAAGTTATAAAACTTGATTCTGCTAAGCCTGATATTAAACTGATTCGCTCCGCTGCCAGGTTAGTTGACCAGGGAAGATTAGTAGCTTTCCCAACGGAAACAGTTTACGGTTTGGCCTGTCGTGTAAAAACCGATTCTATTAATGAGTTAAGCATCGTCAAGGGCAGAACGCCTGAAAAGTATTACACAGTTCATATAGGTTTGCGATCCGATGTCGATAAGTATGTGCCGAGATTAGGACTTCGCGCAGCCAAACTGATAAACAATTTCTGGCCTGGGCCTTTGACGGTTGTCTTTGAGTTAGAAGAAGAAGATATCCAACAGCAAAGGCACAAGTTCCACGGGCAGGTATTTGACCTTTTGTACAGGGATAATTCTATAGGTTTGCGTTGTCCGGATAGCCCGACAGCTTCAATATTGCTGCAATTGACGAATAATCCGGTTGTAGCTCCAAGTGCTAACCTTACAGGCCAAGAGCCGGCGGTTACTGCTGAACAGGTTATTGATCAGCTGGACGGAAAGATCAGCGCAGTGCTCGATACAGGCCCATGCAAATATCAAAAGAGTAGTTCGGTAGTAAAAATCGGCAAAAAGGGTATCCATGTACTGCGCAGGGGCCTTTATTCAGATTTACAGCTGCATCAGAAGTCTACTGTGCAGTTTTTATTCGTCTGTACGGGCAATACTTGCAGAAGCCCTATGGCAGAGGGATTATTTAAAAAATACTGGGCGGAAAAAATAGGTTGTAATGTTGACCAGCTTGAACAAATGGGGTATAAAGTATTGTCGGCGGCTACCTTGTCTATGGCAGGGGTGCCTGTGAGCACCGAAGCTGTGGTTGCTTGTAAAAAGAGAGGTGTGGATATTTCTGAGCACCGCAGCCAGGCTGTCAGTGAAAAGTTGATAGAAGAAAGCGATCTTATTTTTACGATGGGCAGATCGCACAGGGATATGGTACTGAGTATTTGCCCGGATGCCGCGGAAAAGTGTTTTCCGCTGGCTACTGATAAAGATGTGCCGGACCCGATAGGGCAAAGCCAGATCGTTTATGATAAATGTGCTGATATGATAGAAAATTATATAAAAGATATTGTTAGCGAGCTTGTGATATGAAAGTAGCAGTTGGTAGTGATCATAGAGGCTATAACTCTAAACAGCAGATAAAAGCGATTGTTCAGCAGCTGGGACATGAGTGTATTGACGTTGGTACGATTGATAACACCCCCGTGGATTATCCTGATACAGCTTATCTGGCAGCGATTGAAGTCTCCAAAGGCAATGTTCAATGCGCGATACTTGCCTGTGGTACCGGTATCGGGATGAGCATTACCGCTAATAAGATCAAAGGAGTTCGTGCCGCTCTTTGCCATGATGAGCTAAGTGCTCAGATATCTCGCCATCATAACGATGCTAACGTGCTTTGTGTTTCAGGTGACCTTACCGGCGAGGTGTTGATGCGAAAGATAGTTGAAGTCTGGCTTAAGACAGATTTCAACGGCGGCAGACACCAAAGACGTATTGATAAGATTGCGATGGTTGAACAGGGCAAAGATCCTCGCGAGTTAAAAAAAAAACAACCGATAGCGTAATGTACTAAAGCTCCCCATTATACCGGAGAGCTTTTTTTATGTCAGGATTTCTTGTTTTCCTGTTCCAATTCTTCCTTAGGGCGATGTTTCCAGCGTCGGTGAAGCCACCAGTATTGTGTTGGATCCTGCCTGACAAAATCTTCGATTGCTTTCGTATATTCAGCTGTAACCCATTTCAAAGGATCGTCTTTATCTGCCCATTCGTCAGGAGTGATTATCCGGTTGATGCCGATCTCAAAAAAGAACTTATTTTTTACCCGTCGGCTGTAGCCCACCCCTATCGGCAGGTTGTTCATTATCGCTACCAGGCCTATGCTTTTATATGTGCTTGCTTTTCTTCCGAAGAAATCAACAAACAATCCTTTTCTGCCTGCATCCTGATCTGCGATAAAACATAATGTTGCGCCGGTAGATGAGATGTCGTCCATTACTTTGGCAGCACCTTTTTTGTCGATGATCTTTTGACCGACACGTTTTCTTACCCTGTATAGATAGCTGTTAATGAATTTGTTATCCAAAGGCCTGGAAACGCTGTAAATATTGAAGCCGAAAAGTCCCATCAGATAACCCATAATTTCAAAGTTGCCGTAATGCCCCGTTACCATCAGCATCCCTTTTTCTTCCGCCATCATCCACTTGGCGCGTTCAGCATTCGTATATGTAGAATATTTTCGCCAGTTTTTTTTCTTTACCAGCTTTGGGGTCATTATTATATCCATTGCCATCATGACTACCTGTTCAAAGCTGCGCTGACCGGTTTTGTTGATCCATCTTTCGTCTTTTTCCGGAAAGCTTGCCCGCAGATTATCAATAGCGCGTTTTCTGCCCCTTTTGTAATGTTTCCATAATCCTTTGCCAAGCCAGGATGCGAAGCGAAGGTTTGTTTTAGCGGGGAACAGCTGAACAACAAACACCAGCACTCTGACCAGCAGGTACAGTATGAAATCGATCACTGCGTTATTTTTCTTTTTCTTCTTTTTCTTTTTTGCCATAAGCGGTTGATTTTAGTGCTAAAACCCCAGCTGTCAAGCTTTTACGAAATCTCAAACCCAGAGTTTTGCTGTAAGGGGTTTTTAGATAAATCTTTGCGGAGCTATCAAAAAGGAATTTTTTGCTTCAGCCAAGGCCGCTGACAAGTGGTATAAGAGCAAAATCAGCCCTTTCCGGCAATGGTCTGGCTTAGAGAAGCCTATTTTTTAAAGAAATAGTTACTATTTTCTTGAAAAAATTACCATTATCGTTTAAAATACTATAGTAAGAGGCAGTAAACTTGAACAAAAAAAATATTGGTGTTTCAAGGCCAAAGTTTGTTTAGAGCTGCGGCCGTCAAACAAATACGAGATATGAAAGTTAAGTTAAAGGATGAAAGTTGATGAAAAATCAAATTATCATCGCGATATTAGCTATCATTATTTCTGCATTTTTTTCAACAGCTTCGTTTGCTGACGAGTCACATTACACCTGGCAGGACAACGGCGACGGCACCTGCACCATTACCGACTACACAGGCCCCGGCGGTAGTGTAACCATCCCCGATACACTCGAAGGTCTGACGGTTGTTTCTATAGGACTCCGAGCATTCTATAGCAGCAGTTTAATCAGTGTTGTGATACCAGCGAGTGTTACATCCATCGGAAATGGGGCATTCAGTTCTTGCAGTGGCCTTTTCAGTGTGTATTTCAAAGGTGATTCTCCCGCACTCGGTTATGATGTATTCTACAGATCAAATAACGCGACAGTTTATTATATACCGGGCACATTCGGCTGGGGGGCTACTTTTGGCGGGCGGCCCACAGTGCAGTGCCAGTGGTCTTTGGCGGATGATTTTATTATTATTGACAATGGCGACAGTACTTGTGTCGTCAACAATTACATTGGCTCCGGTGGCGATTTAACCATTCCGGAAACCTTAGACAGCTTGACCGTTATCACCCTCGCTGACAATTCGTTCCGTTACCTCGACGCCCTTACCAGCATAAGCATTCCCGGCAGTGTTACCACTATCGGAGACTGGGCGTTCTATAGCTGTGACGGATTAACCAACATAACTATCCCCGACAGTGTTACCACCATCGGAGGCGGTGCGTTCTATAGCTGCGATGGCCTTATCAGTGTAACTATCGGTAGTAGTGTTACTGCCATCGGAGAAATTGCGTTCTATTTTTGTGACGGCCTTGAGGGTATTAGCGTAGATCCAGCCAATACAACTTACAGCAGTATAAACGGGGTTTTGTTTAACAAAAGCCAGACCATGATTATTCAATACCCAGGCGGCAAAACCGGGGCCTATTCAATTCCCGACAGCGTTACCACCATTGGAACAAGGGCATTCCAATCCTGCAATGGCCTTATCAGCATAACCATCCCCGACAGCGTTATCACCATCGGAGACTATGCGTTTGCTTATTGCGACGGCCTTATCATTGTAACTATACCTGACAGTGTTACCACAATCGGAGTAATGGCATTCCAATCCTGCGACGGCCTTACGGGTGTGTATTTCAAGGGCGACGCTCCCGCAGTTGGTTATCTTATATTCAGCTATTCGGATAACGCGATGGTTTATTATATACCGGGCACGTCTGGTTGGGGCGAGACTTATGGGGGGAGGCCGACAGCTGAGTGGCCGCCGTCACCTGCAGATGTTGATTTGGATTATGAAGTTGATATGTACGACTTTGCGGTATTAGCCGGGAACTGGGGTAGAGACGACTGCGACGGCTCAAACGACTTCTGCAATTGGGCGGACTTCGATGAAGATGGTTATGTTAATGAGTTTGATCTGGCGATACTGGCTCAGCAATGGCTTTTCCCGATAGGTTCATTTTAAAGAAAATCAAACCCGGTTATTATCATAACTTCAGTTTTGACGGGATACTGGCTTGTCTTGAAAGAATAACCATCCTTGAATACTTATTCAAAATCGCAACTGTCAAGTTTTTACGAATTTACTTGAAGCAAAGGGTATGCTGATTTATAGTTACAAACATCGAACAAATGCCTTTAAAATGGGGTATCCTTTTATAAATTAAGGGTTACTAAATGAAAATTCGTGGAGACACAATTATGGCTGAACGCAAATTTTTACCTATAATCTTGTTAGTAATGTTGGTTTTTCTGAGTTTTTTAAGTTTATATGCCGACCAGGACAGCTTCGACCAGTCGAAAGCTTTAGCTGTTATCGAGAGGGATATTCCTGTTGCCGCACCTGACCATCCGGGCAATGTCTACCTGCTTGGCGAAAAGATAAAAGTCAAATTCCCATTAGGCCTCGGCTTAGAATCAATTAAGTGGCAGCTTACAGATGACAAAGACAAAATAATCAAAAAGGGATCCCTTAAAAGAAAAGGCAAATTTGATGTAAAAGATATTGAAGTCGGCAAACTTGGTATCGGCTGGTACAGAATGGATTTTCTGGATGAAAAGGCAAAGCTGACCGACTGGACAACTTGCGCAGTGCTTGCAAAACTCAAGGCCCCCACCCCGCAGGATTCGCCTGTATGTATCGATGCCGCGATAGCGTGGTTTGCAAGGAAAGATTTTGCCGGTCAGGAGAGGTTTTCAAAACTGGCGGCACTTGCCGGTATAAACTGGACACGGGACAGAATAAGTATACGTGAAATGGAGAAAGATGAACTGCAATTCGTGGAGAAATCTGATTATGATGTGGCAGCGGCTTTGCAGGCTAAGTATGGTTTAAAGGTTCTTCATGGCGCTCCGACAAGACCGAGATGGGCGATTAACAGGGAGATGGACGGCAGAAGAGGCGGGCAGTTCCCTCGTGACTTGAGAATTGCTTATAAATTGAGCAAGATGTTCGCCGAGCGATTTAAAGACACCGTTCAGGCATGGGAAAGCGGCAACGAAGCCAACGCAAATAATTTCGGCGGCCATACTGTCGATGAGATAGTGACACACCAAAAGGCTGTTTATCTTGGTGTCAAGGCAGGCAATCCGGATGCAATTGTTGCAGGTTGTTCGTCGGGCGGTGTTCCAAGCCAGCTCACAACTGATGGTTATCTGCTTAACGAAACCTGGCCCTACTATAATGCCTACAGTATTCATTCTTACGATTGGCCCAACGCTTATGATAAACTCTGGGGCCCATCAATAGAAGCTGCCTGCGGAAGACCTATCTGGTTGACCGAAGCTGATAGAGGTATGGATTATGACAGCGAACATCCATGGTGCGATTATACGAGAGAAAAAGCACAGCGAAAAGCTGAGCACATGGCTCATTCTTATGCCAGCAGTGTTTATAACGGAGTCAACAGGCATTTCCATTTTTGCCTGGGTCATTACATCGAGGACAGACCTAACAGAAATTCACAGTTTGGTTTGCTCAGGCTCGATATGACGCCAAGGCCAAGCTACGTTGCTTTGGCGGCTTTAGGCAGATTTATGGCCGGCGCCAAAAGCATAGGCAGACTAAAGCCTGACAAAATTGCCAATATTTATGCCTTTAGGGCAAAACCAGACGGCCTCGAAAGAGATGTACTCGTCTGCTGGGCGCAGAACCCCGATGGGGGGTGGGAAGCTAAAGGAAATGCTCATTATAAATGGACAGCTCCGAAAGGTCTGAAAATCAAAGGCGTCTATGACTATCTCGGCAGGAAAATCGATAAGATGCCGGATGAGCTTACTGATGAAGCATTTTTTGTTGTCCTGGAAAAAGGCAACGCTAAAAAACTGAATCTTCAAACGAAAAAAATGGCAGAATATAGAACCGGCAAACCAAGTCCTGTTATTTTGCAGGTGCAGATACCAAAACGTGATACGCAGGATACTTTTAAAAACTGGGTAGAGACTCAGGAGCATGCCATCGAAGTTAATAAGCCAAGAGATATTGTGCTTTATGCTTATAATTTTACAGACAAAGTTGTTCAGGGCAGCGTTGAGCTTGTAGATCCGCCGAGCGGTTTGAAGTTTTCACCTGAAAAGTGGAAAGTTTCGATCGAGCCTATGGACAGAACTCAACTAATTGCAACTGTTACCATCCCGGATTGGCCTGCGGAGATGCTGGACAAGAACTGGATAAAGCTTAAAGGCAGATTCGGCGAAGTTGGTCAGCCATCGCTTGCATTTAGGCTTGTAGCTAAAAAAGACAAAGACGAAAAAACAAGTCACTAAATTTTTTTTAATGGAGTTTGTTTATGGATATTAAAAAGGTCGGAGGGTTGTTTTTAGTATTGGTGGTTTTGTTGGGAACATGTTTTGCCAATGCTCCGAAGATAACAAAAGTTGCCCCTGGCATCTGGAAAATACGTTGCGGCGAGCCCGAAAAAATTGTTCCAACCGCTTATCAATGCTATAAAATGAAAAAAGACGCTTTAGCTGAAATGCCGCGGATAAAAAGTGCGCCGATAGATTTATCGAATATATCATTCAAAACAAGAACCAGAGGCTGTACAGTTGATCTGCCTTTGAATGATACAGAACGGTTGTTCGGGTTTGGTTTGCAGATCAATTCATTTGATCAGCGTGGTCTGCGCAAGCAATTGATAACTAACGCTTATCCTATAGGTAATGTTGGTTTTACGCATGCACCGGTTCCTTTTTATGTTTCAACCAAAGGCTACGGCGTATATGTCGATACTGCTCGATACGTCGCATTCTATTGCGGCAGCCATCCGAAACTTGCCGAAGCTGACAAAAACCAGGCAGCTAACACAACCGAAGCCGGTGACACGCCGGCAGATCTGTATAAACCAAGAGAGATAAATTCTAATGTTGTCAGTGTAGATGTCCCCGGCGCCCAGGGCGTGGATATTTATGTTTTCGCAGGCCCTGCGATGAAAGACGCAGTTGCAAGATACAATCTTTTTAGCGGCGGCGGCACACTGCCTCCTATGTGGGGACTGGGGGTAAAATATAGATGTGAGAAAGATTTTGATGCTGCAAATGCACTAAGGCTCGCAAAATATTTCAGAGAAAAACATCTTCCGATAAATATGTTCGGCCTCGAACCAATGTGGCAAACTGGGGTTTATCCCTGCAGCTATGTTTGGCACAAAGAAAAGTTCCCCGATCCGGATGCGTTTATCAGTGAGATCATTGGAATGAATTATAAATTAAATCTCTGGGAACATGTTTATGTTCGCTGGGACAGCCCGTTGTATAAGCCTTTGATGCATCTCTCAGGTGACTACACGGTCTGGGGTGGGCTGGTGCCTGACTTTACTCTGGAGAAGACCCGGAATATTTTCGGCAGTTATCACGAAGAAAACCTCGTTAAAAAAGGTGTCACAGCTTTCAAAATAGATGAATGTGATAATTCCAATTATGCCCAGGCGAAAAAACCATGGGGCTTTCCGGAATGTAGTGAATTTCCTTCAGGTACCGACGGTGAGCAGATGCATAATATGTTAGGTGTTTTGTATCAGCGGACGATGCAGGAAATCTTTGACAGAAATAATATGAGAACCTATGGCGACGTTAGAGCCTCCGGTGCGTTAGCGGCGCCTTATTCATTTACGCTCTATAGCGACATGTATGATGATGAAGTTTATATGAGGATGGGCCTTAATGCGAGTTTCTCAGGCCTTCTCTGGTCGCCGGAAATAAGGCAGACATCTTCAATCCCCGATCTGATTCGGCGTGTGCAACAGGCATGTTTTTCACCTCAGCTGACTTTCAATTCATGGATGATTGACAATCCGCCCTGGTTGCAATTTGACAGAGCCAAAAATAACAGAAATGAATTTCTTGAAAATGCCGAAGAAGTTGAAAATATGTGCAGAGAGATAATGCGAGTCAGAATGAGTCTGATTCCATACCTTTACGCCAATTTCGCAAAATATTACTGGCAGGGCAAGCCCCCTTTCAGGGCATTAGTGATGGATTATACTAATGATACAGCAACTTATAACATTGATGATGAATCGATGGTTGGTGACAGCCTTTTATTCGCACCATTTTTTAAAGGGCGAAACAAAAGAACTGTGTATCTGCCGAAAGGCAACTGGTATTGTTTCTGGACCCATCAGAAATTTAAAGGCGGTCAGGAATATCAAATCGAAATGGGACTCGACAAATGTCCTGTATTTGTAAAAGACAATAGCATCTTACCAATAGCTGAACCCGTTGAATATGTTGACAAAGATACAATGTTTAAGCTGACAGTTTACGCCTTCGGTAAAAATCCAAAGCCGATTACATTGATAGAAGATGACGGCGAAACGCTGGATTTCCAAAAAGGAAAATATAATACTGTAAAATTAACATGGTCAAATGGTAGCGGGCAGATTGCCCGAAAAGGCCCGTATAAAGGCAAAAGATATGAGATAATTAAATGGGTACATATCGATTAGCTGACGCAAATAAACAACTATACCCTTCACGGTAAGAAATTTCCGCGAATAAATCCGTAACTTGTTATTATGTGGCATCGAATGATAAGATATTTTAAAATGAGTCATGAATAATGAATTTGATGATTTTAAATACTGCTGTTGTTGATTTTCGAAGAAAAGATTTTGAATTTACCGAAGTACTGGCGGGCAAAGGTGGTCTGGCAAAGTGCGCAACTAAGGATATGCCGGACTACTCTCAGCAGCAGCTCAACCAATGGATAAAAGAAGGTTTTGCAACGGCAGGTGGCCCCGGCAACACGGCGCCGCTGGTAGCAAAGACCGGTTTGAAAGTCGCAGTCGGTGTGAATCTCGGCAAAGGTGATTTTGAAAGCCTTGATGCGCAGGGAAGATTTTTTTACGATGTAATGACCCGGAACCAGATCGATATGTCAGCTACGATAATACATCCGTGCCTTCCTACAGGAACGACATTTATACATGATAAAAAGACAGGCGATCGAGGAGGCATAGCATATTTCCCAAATGCTAATCATGATTTTGATTTTGAAACTTTCAAAAAGAGTATCGAAAATCTAAAACCCGAAATCGTTTATTACATGTATTCGGGCCTTTCAGATAAGGGTGATGCTAATAGCGGACGGGATCTTGCAGCGTTTATTAAATGGTGCAGAAATAAAGGAATTGTTACCATAGTTGACAGCCATACACTTACCGGCAATCCGCAGCAACTAATTGATTCAGGTCAGCCCGTTGAAGAATACAAACTGCTTGCCCCGTTGCTCGGTGAGCTTGATCTGTTCTTTACCTCCAGCGACGAAGCCAAAATGATTGAAAACACGCTGGGACAGAAAAAAGACTGGAGCCGGATAGATGAACAGCAGATGTGTTGCGATTTTCTCGATTTCCTTTCAGAAAAATATTGGAAAGATGACAGCCGGGCAAAATTGTTAGGCGTAACAGTAAGCTCCGGCGCTTACATCAAATATGCACTCAAAGGCAAACAGTTTGCTCCTGTAAAAATTCAGTCACGTTTTATGGCCGGAGAAGTTACCGACCTGGTTGGTGCGGGAGATTCTTTCCGCGCAGGTTTTATAAGCTACGTTGCGGGCAATCTTGAAGCTTTCAAAAAGGCAGATATTGATTTTGAAGAAGCCGTCCAGATGGGCAATCTTTTTGCCTCGCTATATATCAAATCTCCGCTTGATGACAGGTACTCCAGTATAAAAAGCTTCGATAAAATGTTAAATGTTGTTCGCAGCGATGATGGTTTTGAGAATTTCGAATCATTGCAGAAAGCTTTACAGTAACTATATAACGGGAAGCACTATTATACTGATCCCAATTGAATT
>JAGLTN010000026.1 GCA_023135255.1 Planctomycetota bacterium | reverse complement strand
ATCCACAAATAAACCGATTGACGCTGGTTCGCAGCCGATGAAAAAACTTCATTTCTAAAATATAGCTCTATTTTCCAATCAGGGAAAAGACTGCCTGGCGAAAGTGATAAAAACTTTTGCCCTGCGACAATCTTTTCTTCGCGGTCTGATAATCTGGCGAAAACCATCTCGTCGTCGATATTATCAATTATGTTTTGGAAATATTTCGACAGTTTTTCTTTTCCGATCAAAGCAATTATTTTTTTATTGTCAGCTTCGTTATACATACCATAAATATCATTGGAGGATTCGATTTTCATGAAAGTTTTCTGCTGCCAATTTTCTAAAAAAATAGAGGTGAATTTTTCCACTGTTTTTAAAGCCAGCTCATCAGCTTTTATTATTTTGCTTATTTTATCGAAGCCTTTAAGCCTTTTTTCAATCCCTGCTTCTTTGCAGATTCTTGATAAAGCACAAAGGTAAAAATATTCTGTTTCGCTATCGAGTCTGAAAGTGTTTTCAGTTACGTCTGCCACTTGTTTTTGAGCTTGATTGAAAAAGTTCTCATGTGCCAATGATCGATACAGACCCAATAGCATCAGCCTGTTATTTATGATTGTATTATTGCATAATGTTTTTTTATCAATAGGCCAGGCAAGTTTTTCATATACTTTTGCAGCATCGCTGAGTTTGCCACTCTTTTTAAGGCATCGTGCTTGCCCTTGCATTGCCGGGAGTCGCAAATTTATATCATTGCTGTCAGCAAAATTAGAATATATATTCGCAGCCTTTGTATGATCCTGCTCAACAAATTCTACCTGCCAGGCTTCTTCAAGCTCGCTCTTTTGTTGTTTTGGCTTATCAATATTATATATAGGCCAGCAAATATTATTGTTCGGATCAATTATAACAACAGAATCAAATTCAGTCGCATTGGCCATTAGCACAGCTTCGATATTATTATCTTTCGCTGTATTGATAATGCCTGTAAATTCATCGATCTGCTTTTGCCAGTAACTGTCTATGTTGTCATCGATAATTTTTTTTGCTTTATTCGTATAAAGGTCGGTCAGCTTTTGCCTGATCGCAAAGCGTTCATTCTTCACTGCCTGATTCATAAACCATAGCAAACAGACAGCAGGCAATACCACTGCCACCACAAGCAGCAGCATCACCCATTGCAATTGAGAATTAGTATTATTTTTTTGCATTTAATTTTATCGCTTTTTTTAGTCCTTCTTTTACATCTTCATTATTCGGCTCAGCTTTTAGCCATATTTTATAATATTTAATGCCATTTTCATAATCACCTTTTTCCATATACACTTTAGTCAGGCCACTAAGCGATGCAGTTGCGTTACCATTGCTGGCTTTAACCGCTTTTTCCCACCATTTGATAGCACCATCAATATCACCCTGACCATCAGCGATCCAGCCAAGGCCGTTAAGAGCTGCGGAGTTTTTGGGGTTGAGCTTGACACATTTTTCAAAAGAGTCTTTCGCATTAAGCTTTTTACCCTGATTTAACTGTGCCCAACCAAGTCCTTGATAAGCATTTTCAGCCTCTGGATTTTTAACTATAGCCTGCTTAAACTTTTCTTCTGCCTCAGCCAGCTTTCTTTCACGCCAAAGCTTCCAGCCTTGCGCTGTTAAATCTTCAGCCTGTTTTTCATCTTTGAGACGGGTTTGCTGGTTTTTTGTTTCTTTTTCATCTTCTGGATTTTTATATTTTTGCCATAGTTGTTTAATTATTTGTGGGTTTGTCAAACCCTGTTTGTTATCCAGTGCAGGGCCTGGCTTTAATGAAAAATCGCCATTGGCAGCGTCGACAAAGTTTGGGTTTTCCAATATAGAATTTCCAGTTTTTCTGAAGTTCTCAACATCGGTTTTATTTTTCCAGAATGTGTTCATCTGACAGCCGTTGCCATTGCGATTACCATATTCAAACATTATCCAGCCACGTTCGTTGTTGGTGAAAATGTTATTATTGAATTGCAGGCGACATGAATCTTTGAAGCCTATACCGGCATAAGTGGAATCGGAGATGACGTTGTTTTCTATTTTTACACTTGAATTTCCAAAGCCGCCTATACCTGTTTCGTTTGCGATGATGGCGTTGTTTTTGATTGTTCCGGTTGCACTTTTGTTGCCGAGGTATACTCCGCGGTTGGCGTTGTTTATGAGCAGGTTGTTTTCCATACGTAATGCGCCGCCTGTGCTTTTTACAGCATGTTTTTTAGAGCCTGCGATGATGTTGCCTATGATGTCAACGCTTGCGTCACGGTAGAGGGTGATGCCTTGGCTTTTGCAGTTTTTGATGATGTTGTTGAGGAACTTTCCTTTGGTTGTTTCGTGATAGCAGACTACGTAGTCGAAGCCTTCGAATTGGCTTGAATCTACGATCGTGTTAGAGAATCCGCTTACATTTAAAGCTATCGGTGATCTTTTGTAGTTGCCAGATGCCAGGAATTTGCAGTTGATAATTTTTGCTTTGCTGTCTTTTACCAGGAGTGCACAGGAGTTGTTGTTTTTTTCACTGGTAGCTAATTGCCATTTAATCGTGATATCTTCGATTGTTACTTTACCTTTGCCCTTGGTGTTGATAAAAACCGCAGGTTTGTCAGCTGTAACTTCAAAAACACATTCAGTCCGTGATCGACCTTTCAATGTTAGAGATTTGTCTATTATAATAGGCTCAGTGTAAAGGCCTTTGGGGATTGTTATGGTGTCCTCCGATTTGGCGGAGTCGATCTTTTTCTGCAGGTTAGATTCAATTTGAGAATCTCCAGCTTGTAGTATATTTGTCTTTTTTTCAGCTGTTAAATATGCTACTTCAAGCTCATCGAACCAGATCGTCCCAGGCCCATAAATTTGCAATCCGATAACTATTGTTTTCGTGCCTTCCGGAATATCAACTATTCCTGAATACTTTTTCCAATTATGATTAGCAGGGGGGGTGTTCTTCTCTTTGTTCTCACCTATGTAAGAAATCCACTCGTGTTTGATCCACTTGCCATTTACATCCAAAAACAAGGCATCGAGGATAGCTTTATTTGCATTTTTAGCTCTTACTTTTACAGCCGCAGAAAGCTTTTTCGCATCAGTTTCATATTTAATTTCCTTGCTCCATTGCGCAATAGGAAAATATCGATTTGCTGTTTTCTTTAAGCAAAGACTTGCCATGCCATCGCTGCCATTATTCTTATCCCAGATATATTCAACACCATCAACATCCTTACCCTTTTTCCAACCTATAGGCGTATCTGTTCCTTCCTCAAAACTGTCTTTAAGAATTATTTCTCGGTTTGTTGTCTTCCCCTGTTGTAACCTATATTGAAATTCAGTCTTTATATTCCCACCAGCAGGTATTACTTTCTCCACATGAAGCTCGATTCTGCCGTCTTTTTCAGACTGTTGCAAATCTGGATGTTTTGAGATAAGCTCTGCGCCGTCCGGCAGCAGATATGTTTCGATCCGAAGTACTGGTTGGTTCGCACCAGGGTTGTGTATCATAAAATATCTGAAAACGCCCTCTTTGCCATCAACTGGTTTCACTAAGCCCTGGATAGTTCCTTCAAAATAATATGTAAATGATTCGCCGGGCATTATTGGTTTAGTGAAGTTAATTACATAGTGGTATCTACTGCCTTGATGGGTTACTTCAAATGGTATCGCCGTGTTGTTTGCATCGTACATTTTGGTGAGTTTAACGAAGTCTGAATTCATAAAACGCCTTGTTGTTATGGCACTAAAATCATTGTTAGTTGTTTTGTTTGGTGATTTAAAATGAATCAGACCGTCTGAGTCAATTGCGTTGTGCATTTCCTGCGTCATCATTTTGGTGCTTGTTACCCCTATCTTTTCAAGCTGTTCTTTTGCTTTATTGATGTATGCTCTTTGTGAGGGATATTTTTCGACTACGGCCTGAAAATATTTTGCTGCTGAGGCCTTGTCGTCTTTTTTAAGATAACACATCCCAAGTTTATAGGAAGCTTTAGCAGCGATCCTCTCTATTTTGCTGGCCTGAGTTATTACCTGCTGGTAAAGGTCAATTGCTTTGTCAAGATCGCCTTCGGTTTCTTCGGCATAGATGGCTTCGTGTAACTTGGAAATAATAAATTTGCTTGAGAGCTTTCTTTTTGATGATGAACCAGCAGCGCCAGTCTCGAAGGTTATGGGGTAAACTATCGCAGATTCCCCATTGATGCTTTTGAAATTTTTGTAACTACGAGAATTGATACTTAGCATATATTTGTGGTTGGGTTTAAGTTTAACCGTTAAAACCACAGTTTTTTTGTCAATCCATTTGGGTTTGCCGATAGTCTTAGGATAATTAGCTCCGCCGCCGCAAAAAGAATAGCCGCCAGTATTCATAGCCTGGTCAAACTGAATCCTTATTTCTTTGGTAGATGGTGCAACGTTTTTTTCTCCGTTATCCGGCGTGGCCTTGATAACTTTAGGCGGTCTGGCAAGTGTCGGCAAAGATAAGCAGCACAGTAATATTAAGATGAAAGCCAATTTCGATTTTCTGTTTTTTTTCATGATAGCTCCTTTTCTAATTATGTTAACAAATAATATCTCTTTTGACAGCAGCTAATTTACATTTTTAATGTTACCGAATTGTTACGGCATTGTCCTTTTATTGTGATTTTTTGAAAATTTAGCAAAATGTTTTTAATAATATCTTTTCCATAAAAGCGGCTTTGTGATTATACTATGACAGTTATTAACGAATTTTATGGCTTTATTACAGGAGACAGCAAAATGAAGCATGTCAAAACACTTTTAGTATTATCAATTTCTTTACTTGCCCTTATTTGTTTTTGCCAGGCAGCTGGCGCTAAGCAGATAGGCTCCGATGGGCCTAAATGCATCGAGTATGTTGACCTTGGTCCGGAGATTGTCCCTCAGCCCGGTCAGGTGTTGAACATCAGCATAAAGTTTAACCGAGAAATGGATGTAAACTCTATCCCGATTTGTAAACTTGTTGCAGCTGAGCAGAAAATAGTTCTCAACCAGGGCAATTGGGCAGAAAAGGGTTTTAGGTTCAATTTTAAACCTGCAACACTTGATGCGACGCAAAGCAAAGGCATAATGACATTTAGCGGCGCAAGAAGTGTTGAAAAGCAGCTGATGCAGACGCAGTCCAAAGCGATATGTATCGGCAACGGGCCTATCATTAAACGGGTCAAATCAATGGCTCGTTTTGCAATGGAGAATCCGCACAAAGCGATTTTTGTTAATGGCTATAATTATCGTACTCAGCTTGGGTTGTATGAGATTACCGGCGATAAAAAGCATTTAAATAACGTCAAAAAATGGGCAGCCCAATTACTGGATAGCCAAAAGCCGCAAGGTTATTGGGGAACTGGTTACGGTGCGGTATATTTTGCTGATACGGGCAGCGCCTTGGGGCTTTTGATAAATTATCACAAATGGGCAACGCCGAAGCAGCAGAAAAGAATTATAAAAGCTTTAGAGAAGTATATCACGATGCTGGAAAAGGGTGACGGCAAAGAATCATTCATACATGAAAACGGAGCATTGGGGGCAGGTTATCATTTTGCTAAAGACGGCAAGACTTTCAGCGATACATTTAATGGCGACTATACTATTTCCACCAGTCTTTCAGGTAGTCAGATTTTCGCGGCTATGTATTATCTAACCGGCGAAGAAAAATACAAAACCATTGCCATAAAAGCGACAAATTGGCTGCTTGACAGCATGGCAGATGACGGCAAGTTACCTTATATTATTGATAGCTGGAACCCGGGCAGAAAAAACAAAGAGTACCTATGGTATCGTTGGACATACGATACAAGCGCATACGTCAGCGAAGGGTTTATCGCAGCATGGACATATATCGATGACCCTGCATTTAGAAAACCATTTGAAAAAAGAGTGAAAGCTCATGTAAACTTTTTGCTGTGGACGCAAAACGATGACGGCAGCTGGGCAAAGAAAGGTTCACATGACCAACTGAGGAGCCATGGTCTGGTCAATCTGCTTTTGTGGTACTATTACAACGTAGATAAAGAGCCGGCAGTTGCAAGGGCAATAAGGAATTATTATAACCTGCTGCTGGACGAAGAGAAAAGCCAGTATCTTAGCATACCGGCAGAGAGCATTGACATTGATTACGGCAAGATGAGGCAAAGCAAAGCCGACGTTAATAAAAATGATATTTTCCTTATGGGGATTCCTGTGTCACTGTCCAGCAGAGCGTTAGTAGAAATCATTAAGCCTTCGGTTGACTGTTACCGCTGGAAGGACAAAAAATAAAATAAATCCAAAACTGCATGATAAGGGCTGGCGATGAGAAAAAATATTTTAATTGGGATATTACTTTCATGTTGTATGGCAGGCGTTTTGCGGGCTCAGATAACCGGACAGGTGATTGCTGGCGGCTCATTTTTTGAGCTTGATAAAGGTAAGTATCATCCTGTTTACGATCGACTGATGTATGTTGGTGAGCCGATGGTTGGTCGCTTTCTCGCACAGCCCGGCAAAGAGTACAAGCTTTTCACCGCTTTAATGGAAAGCTACTGGCATGTAGGCGGCAATAGAATTGTTGATATCGAAGTCAACGGCCAAATCGTGCAGACGATGGATTGCTTTAAGGACGCTTTCAAAACGCCCACAGGTTATCTTTGTAATGTTAAGGCCGACGAGAAAGGCTACATTACAGTTGCTGTTAAACCCAATCCAAATGCTAATGATAAAACAGCATCGGTTTGCGGATTTTTGCTTTATGACAAAGATGCTGATGTTACCATCGACGCGATAATAAAAAAGAAAGCTCCGAAAGAGCTTTTCATGGTAGCTCCATCTCATCCTGGTTTCTTATGCAGACCTGATCAGGTTCAGATGGACAAAAAGATCAAGTCAGTAATCGATGGTAGGCTTTGTTTTGGTAATGGTCATGTCTTCGGCACTTTTGTCAGCCCTTTTGAATTTCCAGAAAGTCCTATTACTGAGGTTCATGACAAGATCGCAAGGCTTTGGTTGGGATATTCTACTACTCAGCTCGCTCAGGTCGGTCTTGCTCCGACAGTGACAAATCTAAAGACAGGCAAAAGCTGGACGGTTGGCCCTTGCGATAAATATGAATTTGTTGATGGTGTGATTGTCATTACCACCAAAATCGCCCCAGGAACGGTAACTACCAAAACTTTTGGTCTGTGGGATAAGCCCGTGATGGTCAGGCAGATAGAATTTGTCCCCGATTCGGGCGATGATAGTGATTTCCAGATCAGCACGGAAATGTCACTTTATCGAGGATTTGAATATCCGCAAGAATATGAAAAGGCCCAGCGATTCAAGCTTTGCGAAGATGCACGTGAGTGGCCTATAAATGTTCCGTTGCCGGAAAAAGAAACTATTGTAGCTTTGAATAAAAACATCCTCTGCTGGGATTACGATAGCAAACTTTATCGCAAGACCGTAGTCGCAACCGATGATGAGAAAACGGCCATTGATATTGTCAAATCTGAGAATTCTTATATCGGCGATGATTTCGGCATAGTAAGGTTTAGCAAAAATTGTACAAAAAAAGATAATAGCCTAACCGTGATTCTTTCTTTTAGTAAGCAAACTGACGCAGCGGTCCAACTGGCAAAGCAGGTTATTGAAAATAAAGTTAACGCCCAAAAAGTTCAGCAGCAGTGGCAGAAATGGTATGAGCAGGGGGCTAAAGTTGTTACTGGCAATAAAAAGCTCGATAGAACTTTTCACGATCAGTATATGTACACAAAAATCGCTATTGACGCAGAACTCGGCGGTATGATCGTTGGCAATCGTTATCAGATAGCAGTCGTCTGGACAAGAGATTCTGGTGTTGCGATGAGTATGCTCTTAGATAGCGGCAGATATGAAGAAGTAAAAAAAGTGCTGCAATTCTTCTCCACTCATGCATATTGGAACGAGAAAAACAATTGCCTCCATGCCAACTACCATACCTCCGGACGAGTAATCCAAAAATTCTGCTCACCCGGTCAAAGGCCAGTCGAAGATATCACTTTGCCCGGCGAATGGACAAACCAGATGATAGGCCCTCAGCTCGACGGTATGATTTACTATCTTTACAATATGGGAAAATATTACCGTTACACAGGCGATATCGAATTTGTAAAATCGCAATGGCCTTTCATATGCAAAGTAGCAGACGCATTAGCCAAGGATGATTATTGCTATGCTGAATGGCCCTCCGATGTAGCGGGCAAGGGGTATCTTGATGAAAATAAAAGATATAAAAAATATCATGCCCAATCTGGTTTGATAATCGATGACTGCCAGGAATCAGGCCATGTCTCCGAATACACATTGATGAATTGCATATCAATCGTAGGCTTTAAACAGGCATGGGAGCTTTCAAAAGCCGTAGGTGACGAAAAACCACTATGGCAAAAACGTTCAAAACAGCTTGATGAAGCAGTAAAGAAATATTGCTTCAGAAAAAACCAAAAGGGCGTAATAACTCTCATGGCCTCCCAGCCCAGACCCGAGATCGGTATTGGTTGGTGGGAAATGGGTAACCACGGCTACAACTGGACAGTGGCGGGGACTATTCCTTATTTCAATCACAAAAACGAATTATTCAAAACGTGTTTCCAAAATCAGGTCGCACCAGCAGCCAAAATTCATGGCTGGGGAATGGGATGGGTGACAATGGTCCAGGCTGCTTTCGAAGCTGACCTCTCTGATGTTGCGTGGAACTATCTATACCAGTTTATAGACAACCTCCCGCCATCAAGGCAGAACTACGAGCTCAATCACGATGTCGCTGATTATGATGGTATCCCAAGGCGTGCAACTTTAAATTTGTTCGGCTTCTCATATTTCCCACATTCTGTGCTGAGAGGCTTTGCCGGGTTTGGTTATAATGAAATAGAGGACTACTGGTTCTTCAGGCCTCAGGTGCCAGATGGTTTCGGCGAGATAAAATCAAAGATAAAAATCAAAGACACATGGTTTAACGTGACAAGTGCTGGAAAAGGAACCCAGGTAGAAAAATTTACAATTGATGGAAAAGACTACACGCAAAATCAAGGCGTATTGCCAGAGAAATTCATTGATGGCAAAGCCCATAAGATATTTATAAAAATGCGATAACGGATGTTAACTAAAACCCGGTGGTGCTTATTTATCATCATCCTGCTTTTTTGTATTTACAAGTTTTTCTATATTTTCGTTTAGTTTCTTTGTTTGTTTTTCAAGTTGTTCGAGCTGTTTGGTAATAAGCTTTGAGCCTGTGATATGCGGAGCGAAAACAAAAAAGAATACAATTGCTAATCCGCCACCGATGGCGATGAATTGCGTTGTTCGCAGAATCATTTCTATTAGCTCCAGCATTCCCTTTTCCATTATGCGTCCTTTGTTTGCTGTTTGCTTAGAATTTTTTAGAGGGCATATACTTCATCTGATATGCTCATCTTATCCCAGTCGAACCTGTCTTTTTTTATCCACCCATGCTCAGGCATGTTTCTGAAAGTTATTGGCTCTGGGTTACTCCATCTGTTAGATTTACTCACCTGCCATTTTGTGTATTTCTGGAGAGGTTCAGCTGTTTTATCTATCTTGTAGCCGTCAGGGTGAAACCCCACAAAAACTTCATTTGCTTCGAATGTCTGATCCATCATAATTCTCCGCTAAATTAAAAGATTCAAAATACTTTCTCTAAAACATTAAGACTACCCATCTGATATTGTTTTGTCAAATCAGAATTTTTATAAAATTTTACCATTTTAGCGGCATATTGATGCTAAAATACCACCCAATCTTCGGATGTTTTGTTCGGAGGTGGATTTAAACATATTTATACGCATTTTGAGCAATGGTTTCTGCAATCAATGCTTGACGATAAGCACCAAAGCATGTAAGCTGTCCGACAATATCAATTTTATTAAAAAACGTAGTGATTTCTACAAATAGAAAGGATAATGAAATGTTCACGACGATTATAGATGTTACAGCAAGGGAAATTCTCGATAGCCGAGGCAATCCGACCGTTGAGGTCGATCTTCTGCTTGAAGACGGCTCTTTCGGCAGGGCGGCAGTGCCTTCAGGAGCAAGTACGGGTGCTTTTGAAGCCTGCGAGCTTCGCGATACCAAAGCCAAAAGGTATATGGGTAAGGGCGTCCTCAAAGCTGTTAAAAATGTTAATGAAATAATCGCTCCGGAAGTTCTCGGAATGGATGCGAGTATGCAGGAAGAGCTTGACCAGATTATGATCGAGCTTGACGGCACACCTAATAAGAAGAAACTCGGTGCTAATGCTATTCTTGGTGTTTCACTGGCAGCGGCAAAAGCAGCAGCAGATTCAGCGGGTATGCCTCTTTACCGTTACCTCGGTGGTTGCAATGCCAATATTCTGCCTGTTCCGATGATGAATATTCTTAACGGCGGAAGGCACGCAGACAACAACGTCGACTTCCAGGAATTTATGGTAATGCCTATCGGTGCTAAAGATTTCCCGCAAGCTCTGAGAATGGGTGCTGAAACTTTCCACACACTCAGAAAAGTTCTGACCAAAAAAGGTTACAACACTTCAGTTGGTGATGAGGGTGGTTTCGCTCCTTCACTAAAGAGCAACGAAGAAGCTCTTGAAGTTATCATAGATGCGATCAAAAAAGCTGGTTACAAGCCAGGCAAAGATATTGCAATCGCTCTTGACCCAGCGGCAACTGAGATGGTTGATCCTAAGACAGGCAAATACAGCTTCTTCAAATCAGCTCCTAAGAAAAAAATAACTGCTGATACAATGATCAAGCATTGGGCTGATTGGGCTGATCGTTATCCGATCATTTCAATTGAAGATGGTCTTGGCGAAGAAGACTGGGCCGGCTGGAAGAAAATGACAGCTGCTATGGGTGACAAGTGTCAGATAGTTGGTGACGACCTGTTCGTTACTAATCCTAAGAGACTTGCAAGAGGCATCAAAGAGAAGTCAGCTAACTCAATTCTCATTAAGCTCAACCAGATTGGTACTTTGACTGAAACATTCGAAGCTATCAATATGGCCAAGAGAGCCGGTATGACAGCGATTATCAGCCACAGAAGCGGCGAAACAGAAGACAGCACAATTGCTGATTTGGCAGTTGCTACAGGTGTTGGTCAGATCAAGACTGGTTCAGCATGCAGAACTGACAGAATCTGCAAATACAATCAGCTGCTGAGGATTCATGAGGATCTCGGTTCAGCTGCGCGTTATGGAAGTTTCATGTTGAAAAAATAGTGTTAAATTGTTATATACGGCAGATGTAAAAGTTTCAATGGAGGAGACGATTGCATCTGCCGTTATTTTTTAAGAATTGGCTATGAGAGATATTCTGTTTATAGTCTTTTTTACTGTCGGGGCGACTGCCTTGTGCGGGGCGATTCTAAGCCGAGAGCTGGTGAAGTATTTCGAAAATACTCAACTGCTGGAAGAATCAACAGACTCGGTTGAAAAGCTCGAATCTCTGATATCTGATTACGAGGAACTGCTCAAACAGCGTCAGGACGACCCTAATCTGATAAAAAGGATTGTTGCTGTTACTATGGGTGGTGATGTTAATGAGCCTGACACAGTCTATCCGAAGCTGACTGCCAACGAACTCCAGGCAGCAAAGATTACATTAGCAAAACAGCAGAAAGAGATAGAAAAGAAGAAAACAATCCCGGAGTTTATCGTCCGCTGCAACGAGCCTCGCAGGAGGATAGGGTTGTTTTTGGCTGGCGCGTCCTTGGTGCTGATATCTTTCATCTGCTTTAGTCCTGTCAAAAAACAGCCAAAGAAAAAAGCAAAAGGTTAATGCTGTTACTACGTATACTTTAAAGTAAAAGTAGAGGTCTTTCCCGCAGGTAAAATATAATAAGTCATATTATCTTCAGCTTTGCCAATCTCTTTTTTCAATTGCAATTTTTCTCTTTTATCAACCACCAATCTGCCAACGCATCCCGCAGGCATTGTTACACTCAGATATCTGTTTGAAAACTTACCATTAGCTGCAAAAATCAAATCTCCTCGCACTGTCCGGGCCGTCAACTCAAGTTGCTCCAGGTCTGCAAGTAAAGGCTTGATCTGGCACCTGCCAAAGCCAGGCTCCAAAGGCATGATCCCTGCGATGCTCATATAAAGAACATATAAAGGAGCAACCGCACAATGGCTCCACTGGCTTGAGCTGTCAGGTCTGACTGTCCAATCCTCAGAAATAGTATTGTTAAGTTTTACAGAATCCATATTTGCCCATCTTGTCCGCAGATCATTGAGAACCGTTTCGCTTTTACCAGCTTTGCCAAGCGCCCATAATCGCCAGCCCGCATTGGCTGGATAGCTGAACCCCATACTATCGGGGCAGTCTGTTATGGTTTTTACTGATGCTTTTGTATTATTATTTGGGCATAAGTCGTAAAGGATCGCAGTTGATAATGTCCGGTCGTGGGTTCTGATATTTTTTTCACTTTTTAACCAGGGCAAATTGTCGATGAACATCTTGTGTTTATCTGACCAGAAGTTCTTAACAGCCGCCTTGTGGATTTGTTTGCTGAATTCAGCAGCGAATTTTTGTTGTTTCTTATCGCCGAAAGCTTTTGCAAGAGGCCCAAAGGCATACTTCAGCATAGCACAGGCGTACAGATTAAAACTGCACATTTTATGGCTTTGTTTTTCAAAGCCGCTATGATCTATCCAAACGCAAGGCACACCTATATCATCTACAGGCAGCAAACCGTCTTGCTGTTGGATTGATTTAAGATAGCCTGCAAATTTGACGAGCCTGGGATATATTTCTTCTAATGCTGTCAGATCTGATGTGTACAAATAGTGATAATAGCAGTCGAAGTTGAACCCTACTCCGTGATCGAGGATCGGCCCCCAACTCGCCATATCGATTTCGCGAAACATTATCCTGTTAAGCCGGTCAAACGCAGGCCAGCAGTCCAGAAAATACCCCCCCTTAGTAATCCCATGACTGAAAGTGCGCAGATATCTCGCTGGAAGCCTTTTTTCGCCGTACATAAACCAGATAGGATGCAGCTGATGGCCGCAATCACCGCTGTACTGTTGTCGTTCACGCCCCATCCCGTCAACGCAGTTTTCCTGTGCACTGTTATCGAGAGTGTTTATCGTTGCTTCTATAAGTTTCGCAAGTTTTGGTTCATTAACTTTTATTTCCGCATTTTCGGGCCATGGGAAAATTCTTCTTCGCATCGCAGGTTTTGAAATTATAACTTTGCCTTTAGCATTTCGTATGTGAAGCTGCAACCATCGGCACGATTCAAAATCGAACGCCTCGAAATTGTTTATTCCTTCTTTGCAGATAAATCTCGACCATGAATTATGATGTGTATTTAACAATGTTTTATTGCCGGGTTCATGCGATTCCTGCATCATTAATTCAATGGTTGTCCCCGCACTTGCTTCTATCGTAAACATAGGCCAGCCTACGATTTGTTCATCAAATTCAAAAGTCAATGCTGCTGCTTTTTCATCCTGGTTATGCCCGAAGTTAATCTGCCAGCAATTCTCGCCAATTTTTTTAGCAGATTCTTTTTTGTCAACAGTAAAACAATTATCACTTCCAAAATCGAAATAATCCTCAGCCGGTTTCTTCCAGTTTATCCACATTGATTCAGTGAGTTGTTTTGTCGGTTGGATATATTCATTCAACATCGGAACCTGCCTCCGAAGCAGCATGCATATATCCGGGTCGCCTTTGATTTCGTGCAGATATTCGGGGTAATTTGAACAAACCGCAGGCTTATCAGCAGGGCAGTTCAGCTCCATTGCCCCCTGCCATCTGCCATCCGGTTCAAACCCAGGCTTAGAAAAACCATAAGGATAAAGCCTCGCGTCAAATTCTTCCTGCAAAGATCGCAGATACCAACGTTTATATTGGCCCGGCCTCCAGGCCCTTGCTAAGTGACTTTGCCACGAACTGTTACTAACGATTTTTTCCACTTGGCCGTTAGAATATTCTATTTCAAGATAGAACAAAAACCCCGGTTTACCCGCAGGACTCGTCCCATCGCCATGGCCATAGAAAAGTACCTTCGCACCGATAGTATTGTCACCTTCTTTAAGAATACCTGTCAAATCAACAGGATCCGCTTCTACATACCTCGGATCACAAGGCGCAGGCCCCCATTGAACTCTCTGGCCATTAACTTCAAGAAGGTATCGGCTGTCGGCAACTACCCAACCGGTAGCCTTTTTTACTTTATCAGCAATATTAATATTTTTTCTAAACAAAACAAAAGTATTAGCCAGAGTTCTCCTCGACTGAAACCATATCCATTTCGCAGGTTTCAAGTCATCCAAAGGTTTAGGCATCCTAAAAGGATTAGAAAAATTGCAGATGTTATTTTTCATTAAATAATTTCCTCCTTCAAGCTTTCCCGTAGATAGAAAAGCTATTGCAGAAGTTGTGTATGCGGTTGTTTTTAAAAAACTTCGTCGTGATATGTCACTACCCATTTTTGTGCTCCGGTTTATTCGATATTCAGCAGGTTAAGCCCAATTTTCTTATCAAACTTTCTCGCTGCATCAATACCTGTTATTTCGATTATGGTAACTTCAAGAATAAGAAATGTTTTAGCATCTATGCGTGGACAGCCGACAAGGCTTTCACCGTTTTTGCCGATAGCGGCATGTAAATGAAGTTTTGGTCCTTTGTCATCATTATACAAGGTTCCTACGCCGAGCACTTCTCCCGGACCAGTAAAGTGCATAATTTTCGGCACTATTTTGGGTGTTTCCTCCTCAGGCCCAACAACCACATCAGCCTTGCGAAAACCGCCGGTTATTAATACGCTCGCGCATTTGATGTTTTCTTTCCCAGCGATAGATTCGATACACTCATAGACATCTTCGCCTTCAAATAGCCTGGCTGCGATTATTCTTCCAGCCTGTCCTGTTGCGTATTGCATTTTCTTTCCTCTCAATTTTTCATCTGTATTAGTCTTTTTTATAGCTTAAAATGATCTTAGCAGTTACCGGAAAATGGTCTGAGGGATACCTGCCGTCCGTCTTGTAATGCAATATCCTGGCATCTATAGTTTGAATATTCTCAGAAACAAAGACATAGTCTATTTTATTGCCTTGAGTTTTCCCGGTAAAATTATGAAATGTTTTTACTTTAGTTTCCTGCTTATGTATTTGACGATAAGTATCAGCCAGACCCGCTGATTTCAATTTTAAAATAGCAGGATTTTTTTCGCCTGCATTAAAGTCGCCCACTATTATCAAAGGCTTATCTTTTTTGATTTTGCTGAGGAGAAGGTCTATGCTTTTTTCTCTGCTCGGTTGCGAAACATGGTCAAGGTGCAGGTTATAAAAATAAAATTCCTGCATAGTTCTTTTGTCTTCAAATTTAGCCCACGAGCAGATTCTTGTGCAGGCATTGCCCCAGGTAATTGAACCGACAATATCAGGCGTAGCGCTAAGCCAGAATGTCCCGCTGTCTGACACTCGATATTTATCGTGTTTGTATAGTATCGGCGAGTATTCACCCTTAGTTTCACCATCTCTGCCTATGCCGAGATGTTTGTAGCCTGCCAGTTCGATTTTTATTTCTTCAAGCTGAAAGTTCAAAACCTCCTGCATACCTATAATGTCAGAGCTATGCAGTTTTAGAAAGCCGAACAGTATTTCCTTTCGATTTTGCCAGCTGTTTTCTCCATCTTCTGCTGTGCCGTAGCGAATATTAAACGACATCACATTTAGTTTTACTGCGGAGTTGTCAATTTTTATCTTTATTTCTTGCCCGTGTGAGTGAAAATAAAAGAACAGCGTGAAAATGCAAATTGAAATCACAAAGACCATCAGCCTTATTTTGACTTTTTTATGCCATAGATATTTCATATTGACCATTTTTCACCTTTTGCTTTTTATATAAGCTCTCTCAGCGAAACCTCCGCCATTGCTTCAATATTTTCAGGAGGTACATTAGCAAGCACTGCTTCATGACTCGGACTGATTATAAAAGAGCCAAAAGCTTTTTTAACTCTCAGAACATCCTGCTTTACTTCATCGGCTGTGCCGTTTACGAGTAAATCTTGTGTATCAATTCCACCGAGAAATGCTATTTTGCCTTTAAAATGTTTAGCAAGATTTTCAGCATTCATATTTGCTGCCTTTGCCTGAAGCGGGTGCAGACAATCAGTTTCCATATCTATAAGTCTGTCTATAACCTTGAAGACCGATCCGCAGGAATGCAGTATCGTCTGATAGCCTCGCCGGTGCGACTGCTCTGTGAATTTCCTGAACCAAGGCAATATAAACTCGTCAAATTGTTCCAGGCCGCAGATAAGGTCAAGCTGTGTCCCAAAATCGTTACCAAAAAACAGGGCATCTATTGTATTACCGGCTACGTCAAAGAATTTTTCATTGGCATCATAGTAAAATTGACACACCTTGTCGGTGACATAGTGGAGCAATTCTTTGTTGAGGAACATATTTATTAGATAGCTTTCCATGCCGAACATGTCCATAAGGTTATGATAAAAGCATGTCCAAAAGCCGCTTGCGATATAAAAGCCTTCATATTGTTTTATTTTTTCATCCCAACCTGAAAAATCGAGATATTTCGCATCAGGCCAGCGGTAATCTTCAATTTCGCTGATATTTTTTGTATCGGCGAAAGGGCCGGGTTGGCCGAGAGATTCTTTGTTTTCTGAAAGCCCCAGATCAAACATTGGCTTGCCTTGCGGGTCTTTATAGCAATCCAAATCCCACTGCGGGCATATCCATCTGAAATCATCGTTGAGTTTTAGTCTAAGCTGTTCTTGTGTTTCAGTACCGAAATATTTATGCAGTATTGGCCAGGTCGCGGGATCCGGGTTGCCAAGCCAAAATCCGCATCTGTCAGGCTCACCGCCTGCTATAATAGTTTTTATACGCTCACGACTGTTCATTGCCTTGCCCTTTCAGCTTCAGTCTATAATTTCCCAAGGCGTAACATCTAAAGGCTCAGCAAATAGTTCATCTGCCTTATTTAAAAGCGACTGCAAGTGCATAGTCTGTATGTGCTCATTGAAAGCTTCCTGGCTTATCCAGTTTTCATAGAACATAAACACCGATGGATTATCTGCGGACTGATGGAGATTGTATTGCACACATCCCTCTTCGCTCCTGGTTGGTCCTATCAAAGCCATCAGTTCTTTTTTAACTTCCTCTTCCATCCCTGGTTTTGCCTTGGCTTTTGCAATAATTATAACGTTAGTACCTGCCATTTTTTATTCCTTTCATTTTATATACTGATCCCAATTGAATT
>JAGLTN010000259.1 GCA_023135255.1 Planctomycetota bacterium | reverse complement strand
AAATGACGGTAACATCGATGCCCGCTCTGTTAAGCTCCCAGCTTGTCAGCCTTGCACCCTGTAGTAAGGGCCTAGTCTCATCTGCATAAACTTTGAAGTCTCTGCCGGCGTCATGCGCTTCGAACATTAATGACAGAGCTGTTCCCTGACCAGCGGTCGCCAAAGCTCCGGCATTGCAATGGGTCAGAACGCCCGCATTATTGCCGATCAAATGCTGGCCATTTGAGCCTATCTTTTTGCACATCTCGATATCGTGCCGGCATATCTGATGTGCAGCCTGGAGTATTTCCTTGCTGAGGGCTTTGATAGTGCAGTCGGTATTATCATCGACGAAAATCTGTGCTGCATTGAAAACTTTATCGAGCGCCCATTGCAGGTTAACGGCAGTAGGACGACAGGTGACCAGATAATCTTTCTGCTGCTTTAAATATTCTAACATCTCAGCGGGATTATCCCCCCCCTGCCAAACCTGCATCACCAAAGCCATCCCATATCCGCCGGCAACACCGATCGCAGGAGCCCCGCGAACAGCCAAAGTTTTTATCGCGGTAAAAAGCTCATCGAGATTTTTGCATTGAATTTTTTTAAATTCTCTGGGCAAAGCTCTCTGGTCAATAAGTTCAAGATGACCATCAACTTCGCCGATCCATTCAAGAGTTTTCTCTCTCATTTTTTTCCTTTTTTACCAGCTTTAGCGGGGGCCAGCCTTTCCCTGAGATACTTAGCGGTATAGCTCTGCTGGACATTGATAATATCTTCAGGCCTGCCCTGAGCGATAACCTCACCACCGGCCTGGCCGCCTTCGGGACCAAGGTCAATAATATAATCAGCCATCTTAATAACGTCAAGGTTGTGCTCGATAACAATGATGGTATTGCCCATATCGCAAAGCCTTTGCAGGACATTGAGCAGATTATGAATATCGGCAAAATGAAGTCCGGTAGTAGGCTCATCAAGGAGATAAACTGTGTGCCCAGTTCCAGCTTTGCCCAGCTCAGCAGAAAGTTTAACCCTCTGCGCCTCACCGCCGGAAAGCGTCGTCGACTGCTGTCCCAAAGTCATATACCCCAACCCAACATCATTAAGCGTCCTCAAAAATCGCATAATAGTCGGAAAGTTCGCAAAAAATCCAACAGCCTCTTCGATGCGCATATCAAGAACATCCGCAATGCTTTTGCCCTTATAGGTGATCTGCAAAGTTTCCGGGTTATACCGTTTGCCCTTGCACTGCTGGCAAGTGACATAGACATCGGGGAGAAAATGCATTTCGATTTTTTTCGTTCCTTGTCCCTTGCAATATTCACAGCGTCCGCCTTTGACATTGAAGCTGAACCTACCCGGCTTATAACCGCGAATCTTCGCCTCTCTTGTCATGGAGAAAAGCTTCCTGATAATATCAAACACCCCGGTATAAGTCGCTGGGTTGCTCCTTGGCGTTTTACCGATCGGCGACTGATCGATCTCGATGACCTTATCAATATTCGACACACCTAAAACCGTCTTGTGCTTGCCGGGCTTTTCTCTCGATTGATATAAACGCCTTTTCAAAGCTCTCAATAGTATCTGGTTAACAAGTGTACTCTTACCCGAGCCTGATACACCCGTAACACAAATAAACACACCTAAAGGAAATTTGACATCGATATTCTTAAGGTTATTCTCCGCTGCTGACTTAACTTCGATACACTTTCGCAGACTATACTTTCGCCTTTTCGCAGGCAATTTTATAGTCTTTTTTCCAGCAAGATATTGACCTGTCACAGACCTCTTACAAGCCTTTATATCCGCCAGGGTGCCCTGGGCAACCAGCTCACCGCCATGAGCCCCCGCTGCGGGTCCAATATCAATTATATGATCTGCCGAGGCTATAATATCTTCGTCGTGCTCAACCACAAGTACAGTATTACCAATCTTCCGCAACCGTTGAAGAATCCCCAAAAGCCGATCATTATCTCTTTTGTGCAGACCGATAGTAGGCTCATCAAGAACATAACAAACCCCCACCAGCCCGCTACCGACCTGTGTGGCAAGCCTGATGCGCTGCGCCTCACCGCCGGAAAGTGTGCTGCTCTTCCTGTCGAGCGTCAAATAACCAAGCCCGACATCAACCATAAATTTCAGACGCGATTTAACTTCCTTGTTCACCTGCTCAGCTATCTTTGTTTTTTCTTCATCGAGCTTAAGCCTATTAAAAAACCGTAAAGCCTTTTCAATATTAAGCGATGAAAGCTCAAAAATATTTTTACCACCAATAGTAACCGCCGCCGCCTCAGGTCTGAGCCTTGAGCCCTTGCAAACCTGGCAAGGCTGCTCCGAAAGATAACCATGAAGCCTGGCTTTTACATACTCACTGCTGGTGGTTTTCCATCGCCTGGTAAGATTCGGAATCACTCCCTCAAAAGCAAACCCCAGCTTATCCTCATCGCTGTCAGAAGTACCATAAATAAGTACATTCTGAACTCTTTTCGGCATCTGCTCAAAAGGCGTGGCTTTGTTTATCCCAACACTTCTGCAGAATTTTTTTATCATACGGTTATAATAAATATTCATCCGCTTACCGCCCTTGCGCCAGGCAGTAATTGCACCGTTCTCCAAAGAAATACTTTTGTCCGGCACGATAAGCTCCGGATCAAATTCAAGTATCGTTCCAAGTCCGTCACAACTTTTGCATGCGCCATAAGGGCTGTTAAAACTAAACAGTCTTGGCGAAAGCTCCTCCAAAGACGCCTGGGGATGCTCCGGGCACGCGAATTTTTCGCTGTAAACAGTCTCCTGCCAACCACCATTTCCGCCATTTTTCTTACTGTCAGCAGGCTCTTGTATTAAAACAATAACCACACCGTCAGACATTTTCAATGCTGTCTCAACCGAATCGGCCAACCTCTCCCTGATGACCGGCTTAACCACCAGCCTGTCAACCACTGCCGAAATATCATGCGACTGGTTCTTATTCAGTACAGGTAAATTCCCAATGTCATAAATATCACCATCAACTCTGGCTCGGACAAAACCTTCACGCTGAATAGTAATGAAAACATCGCGGTGCTCACCCTTTTTACCACGAATAAGCGGACTGCAAATCTGCACCTTAGCTCCCTGGGGCCTTTGCATTATCGAATCTACGATCTGAGATGAGTGCTGACTGGTTATCTCCTTCCCGCAAACCCAGCAATGAGGAGTACCTGCACGTGCAAACAGCAATCTGAAATAATCGTAAATCTCCGTTGTAGTTGCCACAGTTGAACGAGGATTATGGCTTGAGCTTCGCTGCTCAATTGCGATGGTGGGAGGCAAACCCGTAATATTACCGACTGCAGGCTTTTGCATTTGGTCAATAAACTGCCTTGCATAAGAACTCAAAGATTCGACATACTTCCTGCGTCCCTCAGCATAAATCGTATCAAAAGCCAGCGAACTCTTACCGCTTCCGCTGATACCGGTTATAACAACCATTTTATCGCGCGGAATATCAACATTAATACATTTAAGATTATGCTCAGCAGCAGAAGTTATCGATATCACTTTGTCAGTCACTTTAGCTTTACCTATGTAGTTACAGTGCTTTATGAAAATACACAATAATCCAAACTACTTAGTATACCAGAAAATCAGCTTTTATGCAAAGCAAAAATTGAGGCCTGACCTGTGAGGGTGCGTGATTTTATTTTATTTCCTTTTGCATCTGGTTTAGCAGTACAAACTCGAGCTTATGCAGCTCGACCAGCGCTTCCGTACACTCCTTCAACCGCATTTTCCTGCTGGTGTTGACCTTACCTCTGCCAGACTTACCGCCCTTACCACCTTTACCTTTATTGCTTAATTTGGCTTTATTATCCATGTTACTACCTACCCTTCCATTTAGAT
>JAGLTN010000258.1 GCA_023135255.1 Planctomycetota bacterium | reverse complement strand
AAGTTTGGATGAGCCAACGCACTGTAAAGGTATTCTCTGTAGAGCTGCGCCCTGTGGTTCTGGTCTTTGGCTATTTTTAATCCGCCATTGAAAAGGCCTCTGTCAAGAGCGCCAAAATGGAACTCGCCGGTAATGACGGGCATGTCAACGCCTTGTGGAAGTTTAAAGTTTTCTACGCTGTAATAATACAGATTAAAAGTAACAACATCTGAGTATTTCGCACAGGCTTTTATTGCACGGTCATTCCAGCTGGCAAAACGACAACCAAGATAAAGCTGGTTCGGAGCAATTTCTTTTACTACCTGAGAGCTTACTTTGAAATATTCTTCAGCAATAACAGAATAAAAATCCTGCAGGTCTTTTTTTGCTTTTTGGACATCGGGAGGACTCTGGTGTTTAGCAAGCGCATCAAAAGAATTATGAGATGTGCCCCATACTTTATTTAAGGCATCGATAGTTTTGTATCTGTCCTTGAGAAACTTAATGCAGGCTATTTTTGCCGGTTGACCAGGCGGTGAAGCCAAGGTCGCCAGTGATAAGCTTGTATCGTTGCCCCAGTTTAGTTCATTGTCGAAGAAGTATCCTATGCACCATGGATCGTTTATTGTGCCGTCTTCGGTTTCAAAGCCTGCACGCAGAGGTTTTGCGAATCTGTCTTTTATAATTTGTCTGAAACTCGGTGCAAACGGGTCAGGGAATTTGCCCCATACGCCGTGGCTCCCTTCAATCATTTTCGTAGTGTAGGTTTCGATAATCCTTACGTAAGGCGTTTTACCTAGCAGAGAGGCTTGTTTGCTTGACCAGTTGGCGATGGTGTTTATGCCCCAGTTTTTTAGTCTTTTGTGAACCATTTCATTAAAGGAATCTGTCCAGTTTTCGCCATATTTTCTCATGAGGTTAAGCTTGCAGAAGTTGTAGCTGTTGAAAGGGACATGGTCCTTGTAGTAGCCTCTTGTTGCCCATTCTTCTATTTTATAGAAATCGGCGGATGGACTGTCTTTGGGCGGCAGATATTCGAAATAGTTTTCTCTGTGTTGTACAGGAGTTGTCTCATAGTCGCCTATACAGTCGATACCGTGGGAGAAGAACAGGTATCCTTCGGGGTCAACGAACCACCATTTGCCATCGTGTTTTAGAGTTCTGAAGAATTCGGTAGCTTTGAATTTAGGTCCACCTGACCAGCCGCCAAATTTGCTGAAATTTTTTGGTCCTGGATTTTTGGCGAGTTCTTTTTCTTCAGTGATGGTTCTGTTTTTAAGTTCCCTGTCAGAATGAATCTTTCCGGGCCAATCTTTGTGTTTGTATTGGCCGAATTTGTCGATGAATGGGAAAAATTCATCAGCGGATAACGTTTTGAGTTTATTCGAGGCGTATATTTTTCGTATCTGGTATGAATAATTTTGTTCAGGTCTGGCAATAAAAAATATGATCCTGGTGACACTTGATGAATCAACATTTTCTTTCATACCTATAAGTTTTGTCGGTGGGTCTAATTTATAATTTATCGGGCAGATACGCATTTTAAGCGTAGCAGATCCTCCTGGTTTGATGTCTATGCCTGATGTCTCGCTATAGTTTTCTCCATCGCCACCGACGTTGTCTATTCTCATGTTTATATGAACACGTTCTTTGCCGGTATTTTTAATGTCGGCTGCGATGAATTCATAGTCAGAAAGGTCCCATTTATTATTTTCAGGAACAAAATTTATCGACGCCCATTCTTTAATGCCGGTATTGATTTTGAGAACTTTATCTTCTACGACAGCTTTTACAGTCGAAGCCTTTTGTGCGTTTTCCAGGTTGAAGTTGTTATTATAGTCAAGAATTACAAGAGAGTCCCCAGCGAGACATTTTTTTTCTGATTTTGAACATTTATTGCATCCCGCAAAAAAAAGTACAAGTAAAAATATTGATGTGATAGTAATTACTGTTGTTTTTCTTGCCATATTGACATTCCTTTGAAGTATTTTCCTGTTTTTTTAAAGTATCTTATCATTTAACATCAGATTTATTTTAGATGTTAAAACTATTCACATATACCCTTCAGGGTAATAAATTCTCGCGATAAAAACTCTAAAACATAGTTTTATAATTGTTTACCCGCGAATAAACGAGGAAAACTAATCACGATCCGTATATATTGCAGTTTAATATGGTTTAGTCAAGCATTTTTATCTATATGTTTAGAGAGTAAATATTGCTTGACGATTTGGGGTATTTGAAATAGTATTATCCATTCGTATAGAGTGCTATTTTTAATTAATGATATGGAGGTTAGTATGTTCAGGAAAGAACATTCCAGTATAGTAATCATAACAGCAATTTTGGTTTCAGCCATTACATGCGGCGGGTTTGCGGCAGATGAGCCTTATGCAAAGATATATGAAAAGGACATAGTTCTGCCCACTTATAAATTAAATCCTCCTGATTTGAATCCGATGTTTTATAATGGCAGAGCCTATCAGGGTGCGCAGGGCAGGATATATCCATATCCATTTTCAGATAGTATCACTACAAAAAAAGGTGAGAAGACGTATAAGGCGATCTACCTTGAAACTAATAATATAAGAATATGTATCTTGCCTGAAATTGGGGGCAGGGTGTTCGAGGCGATAGATAAGACTAACGATTATAATTATTTTTATAGTCAGCATGTCGTAAAGCCGGCTCTTATTGGTATGCTTGGTGCGTGGATGTCAGGCGGCATTGAGTGGAATTTCCCGCATCATCACAGGGCAAACGTTTTTATGGAGATGGATTATAAGATGGTTGAAAATCCTGACGGCAGCAAGACTTTGTGGATGGCAGAGCAGGAATTGCGTGACCAGATGGAGTGGGCATTGGGAATAACGGTTTATCCGGGTAAGTCGTATTATGAATTAACAACGAGATTTTTTAACAGGACGGCGTTGCCTCATTCATTTTTGTTCTGGGCGAATGTGTCTGTTCATACTGATGAGAATTACCAGGTAATCTTTCCGCCGAGTGTTAAATTCGCTACTTATCATGCGAAGAATCAGTTTATTCACTGGCCTATAGCAAATGATGTTTATTGCGGCATAGATTACAGGGGCGGGGTTGATGTCAGTATGATGAAAAACAGCCCGGAGCAGATATCCATGTTTGCTTATGACGTGCAGGAAGATTTTCTTACCGGATACAATCATTCTGTTGGTGCAGGGGTTACTCATATAGCTAATCACCATTTGGCTCCCGGGATGAAATTCTGGACATGGGGGGTTGGCCCGCAGAGCGAGGCATGGGAGAGGATTTTGACTGACAGTGATGGTCAGTACATTGAGTTGATGGCGGGAACTTTTTCTGATAATCAGCCTGATTACAGTTGGCTTAAGCCTTATGAAACTAAGGATATTAATCAGTATTGGTATCCGATAAGAGGTATTGGCGGTGCTAAAAATGCCAATAAAGAGGCTACAGTTAACCTTGAGCTTACAGATGATAATACTGTTAAATTTGGTTTTTATACAACTTCAGCGGTTAGAAAAGCTAAAGTTGTTTTGAGGGCTGACGGTGAGATTCTTTTTGCTAAGAAGATTGATATTGATCCTGCGAATCCGTTTTATAAAGAGATTAGAGTTGATTCTTCTATCAAGGAAACAGAGCTGGAGGCAGAATTGTTTACGAGCGATAATGAAAAGATTATTTCATATAAGCCAATAGACAGAAGCGGCTGGGACAAGCTTCCTTTGCCTGAGACGGTTAAGGCTCCACTGACGCCGGAAGAAATTGAAACAATAGAGGAGCTTTATCTTACAGGGCTGCGGATTTTACAATTCCATAATTCAGCACTCAAGCCTATGCCTTATTTCAAAGAAGCACTCAGAAGGGATGCGGGCGATTCGAGGGTTAATACTATAGTTGGTCTGATGGAATATAACAATGCTGAATATGATCTGGCGGCTGAGCATTTGAACATCGCTATTAAAAGAATCAGCAAAGACTATACCAGGGTGATAGATTGCAAAGCTTATTATTATCTTGGGTTGGTATTGCGAGCACAGGGTAAGTATGAGCAGGCGTATAAGAATTTCTATCGAGCAGTGTGGGACTATACTTATACGGCTTGCGGATACTATCAGCTGGCAGAATTGAGCTGCATTAAGGGTGATTTTACTACTGCTTTAGATCTGCTTGATAAGAGTCTTGAACTTAATGTCAAGAATATTAAAGCGATTGCTCTTAAGGCGTCATTGCTGAGGAAACTGGGGCAATTTAATAAGGCTAAATGTGTAGCGGAAGAATTGCTCGATCTGCATCCGTTGAATTACCGGGCAATGAATGAGATCGCTCTATGTCAGTTTGCAATTGGCAGGAAGGGCTTGGCAGTTGAGACTACTGAAAATCTGGCAAAGACCATGAGAGATGTGGTTCAGTCTTATCTTACTTTAGCGGTTGATTACGGTAATTGCGGGATGTATGACGACGCTATTGATGTTCTTAGCAGGGCAGCAAAGAGGAACAAAAAGGGTATAAGCAATTTTCCGCTGGTATTCTATTATATAGGTTACTATAACCAGGCCAGGGGTGATCTCGACAGGGCAAATTTAAATTATCATATGGCAGCGAAGATGCCGAGCGATTATGGTTTCCCGTTTAGGCTTGAAACTATTGATGTTTTAAAAGCAGCGATGAAAAATAACCCAGCTGACAGCAAAGCACCTTATTATCTGGGCAATCTGCTTTATGAGAAACAGCCTGAAGTTGCAATAAAATATTGGGAGAAATCCCGTCAGCTTGAGGGTGAGTTTCCGCTGATACACAGGAATCTTGGGCTGGCGTATTACAGAACTGAAAAAGATGCTCCTAAGGCAATTGCAAGCTATGAAAAAGCTATCAGGTATAATAAGCAGGATGCGCGGGTTTTCTATGAGATTGATAAGCTTTATGAGCAGGTGGGTAAAAACCCGAAAGAAAGGCTCGAGATTCTAAAGGCTAATCATGCTGTTGTAGTTAAAAGGGATGAAACGCTTTCGCAGGAAATAATTCTGCTGACTCAGCTTGGTCGATATGATCGTGCAAAAGAACTTCTAATGAATAATCATTTCCACACATGGGAAGGCGGCGGATATATTCATGATGCCCACGTCAATAATAGTCTTCTGATGGGGCGACGTGCATGGCGGCAGGGCGATTTTGCTGAGGCTCTTGAGCACTTCAAGCAGGCGGATGTTTATCCTGTCAATCAGGAAGTCGGCAGAAGGATCCCGGATGAGAGGGGGCCTCAGGCTAATTATAATATCGCAACAGCATACGATATTATGGGAGAAAAAGATGAGGCAATTAAGCATTATAAAAAGGCGGCAGAGCTTGTTATAACTGAGCCCTGGTCTATGTCGAGAGGATTCCAGGGACTGGCATGGCGCAGGCTTGATGATGAAGCTAAGGCCAAAGAAATATTTGAACAGCTGATTATTACCGGGCAGGAAAAAATCGAAAAGAAAATTGCGCAGGACTTCTTTGCTAAGTTTGGTGAGCAGGAAACCGATGAAGCCAGGATGGCAGAGGGGCATTTCTTTAAAGGGTTAGGCTACGAAGGGCTTGGGCAGATTGAAATGGCCAAGGTTGAATTTAAAGATGCTGTTAAGCTTGATGTAAACCACCTTTGGGCAACTATAATGCTTGAAGACCTGGAAGAAAAGTAAGCTTATACCCTTAAGGGTAGTAAATGTCCGCGAATAAATCCGTAACTTGTTATTTTTAAGTTATTTAACCGCGGATAAAGGGTAAAATTCAATTGGGATCAGTATATAATGATTTGTGATAAAAGCCAGATATCCGGGACGTTTGATGAGATATCGGGAAGTTATGATATTGTTAATCGTCTTATCTCTTTTGGTATTGACCGCAGTTGGCGAAAGAGGCTGGTTAGCTATATCCCCGACGATGAGGGGTTGAGGGTTCTTGATCTTGCGACAGGGACAGGGGATGTTGCGATTGAAGCGATTAAAACTAAAAGCAATATTGCCAGTGTTGCGGGAGTTGACCTTTCAGAGAAGATGATGGAAATCGGCAAAAAGAAAGTTGAAGCTGCGGGGGCCGGTAACAAGGTAATATTTAAAAAAGGCGATTTGCTTAGTTTGCCTTTTAGTAACGGCAGTTTTGATTGTGTCACTATGGCGTTTGGGCTTCGCAATGCAGTTGATACCACTAAATGTATTAGTGAGATTTCCAGGGTGCTAAAAGCAGGGGGCAAAGCTTTGGTATTGGAGTTTTCTTTGCCGAGGAATTTTTTGTTCAGAGCTGCTTATCTTTTTTATTTTAAATATATATTGCCGATAGCAGGGGGAGCTATTTCGGGTAATATGAAAGCTTACCAGTATTTGAATTCCACTGTTGTTAGTTTTGCTTCGCCTGAGAAAGTAGCAGCTATGATGGCCGAAGCTTACTTAGAGGTCAAAATGGAAAGCTTATCATTGGGAATAGTAACCATTTATATTGCAACGAAAAGCCATTAAAAAAGCCGACTCTGAATTAGAGCCGGCTTGAGGTTTTTTAATTAAGGCAGGAATTTTAAAGTCATAATTTTCTTGCCTGTAATTTCAAATTTTACCCAACCATCAGAATCCATTGCCAAATTTTCTTTAGGCAATTCTTCGAGGTCGGTGAGTTGGACTTTCGAGAACTCGGAGCATTTATCTGTCGGCAGGGCAAATTCAGCCTTTTCTCTTTCGACGGGTGATTGTGCTTTAGGATTAGCCAGGCCGGCGTTTAACCTGACAGCGTTTTTGACTTTATCATCAGATTGGTTAAACAGCCTAACTATCCAACCTGTTCCGTCTTCCGCTTTTTTTATTGCTGATACGTGGAGGTTCTCATCTTTGAGTTCGAGGAAGCTTTTTGTCAGTGGCTGATCGCCATGCTTTGTTATGCCAGCTTGTCCAGCGTGCAGTTTCATATTGAACTGCTCAGCTGCCTGCCAAACATTGCCTTTTTCCCAGTTGCCGCTATGAGGCATGATCGCATATTTACAATACTGGCGTCCGATCATCTGTGAATCTTTGTCTATTTCGCTGAGGTCTGTCCAGTGGCTGCAGGCACATAGTTTTAAACGGAAAGCTCTGAACGCGATGAGTGAAACTGTTCTTGCCGGGTCTTCATGCGGCTCGTAAGCCTTCATGCCTTCGTTTAAGATAGCCAACCCGCTGGTCTTATCGGATGCGTCAATGAATGAATCCATTGCGGTTTCGTTCTGTGGCGGCTCATCATATTTTGAAAAATCTACAGGCAGGAAGCTGCGTTTGTAGACATCGAAGTGCCCCTGAGCATAGATGTCATCGGTTTTCATTGTAGTTGGGAATGAAATTTCCAGATAGTGATCTTCGCATGTATTTAAGATTTCGGATCCTATTTCAACCCACCTCTGATCTTTACGCAATGTCACGGTATTGACTATTTTAAATGGCATGAGGTGGTCACTTCTCTTTGACCCGTCTTTTTCCGCTTTTTCCGGCAGAGCCCAGTTAATAGTTACTCTGAATATAGCTTCGAGTTCACCGTCGGTTATCAATTCAACAACCGCTTTTTCATTCAGTGTAGTGAAAGTTGAATCCTGTTTGGTTTTCATTCGTTCCCATGGATTTCCGATAGCGCTGTTGTCACGGAAATACCCCATGTTGTCGAAAGTTCTGCCGTTTGCTTTATCGGTAACTTTTAATGTGCCGTTAGCATTTATAGTTACAGAGATAAACTTATTTTCCATTGTCTGCGGAGCGGTAAGCATTGTTTTAGGCTGGAGGAATCTTACCTTTTCGATGCCCTTAACAAAGAAAGTCTTATAGCCATAGCCAGGCAAATCTTTCAAATAGGCTTTGATGATATAGCGTGTCATTGGATAAACGCAGCAACCATCAGTTTTGGATTCGATAAGCGGAAAGCTTTCGGATATTTTATCAATCAGTTGGATTTCTACTTTGTTATCAGCTTCGTCATAGAGCTCGATTTCGTTAACGTTCCATGAATTCGGT
>JAGLTN010000257.1 GCA_023135255.1 Planctomycetota bacterium | reverse complement strand
CGGTAAAATTTAATTGGGATCAGTACATATGATCAATTATGCTGCAATAAAATCATTGATTTGTGCGTCTGTAAGGTATATGATAAATGAGTAATTTATAGTGTGAAAGCAGAAAAGAATAATGATGTGCAATTTTGGTTTCATTCGCCCGGCAATGAAAATTATCCTCGTCGCATTGGTTCTTATACCAACTTCGGCTTTAGTCGCAGCGGAATCGGGAATTATTCGCCCATTCGAAAGTTACGACAATGGCCAGCCTATAAATGAGATCGACAAGATCGTAATGGCAGGCTTGAAGGGCAAAGGCATCGAACCTGCGAACCTTTGCTCGAATGAGGTTTTTATTCGCCGTGTTTACCTGGATATCAACGGCACGCTGCCTAACGCAAGCGATGTTCGTGCATTTGTTCGGAAAACAAACCCTGATAAGCGTGCTGAGCTGATAGATAAGCTTTTTAAAAATGAGGAATTTGCCGACTACTGGTCGTTGAAATGGTGCGATCTGCTGAGGGTCAAAGCGGAGTTTCCTATCAATCTCTGGCCTAACGCGGTGCAGGCATATCACCGCTGGCTTCATGATGCGATCCGTGATAATATGCCATACGATAAGTTTGTGCGCGAGATATTAACTTCAAGCGGCAGTAATTTTCGCGTCCCACAGGTGAATTTCTACCGTGCGATCCAGGGGCAAAAACCGTCCGCTATCTCGACAGCAGTTGCGCTGACTTTTATGGGAACGCGTCTGGAAAGCCGGCCTGAGCAGAAACGAGATGAAATGGAAGTTTTCTTTTCACGGCTGGCGTATAAAAAAACTGAGGAATGGAAAGAAGAAATCGTTTATTGCGATCCATCGATAACTGAAGCTGTCGATGCTGTTTTTCCTGACGGGACAAAAGTACATATTGAGCCTGGTCAGGATGGGCGGAAAGTTTTTGCGGATTGGCTGATAGCTGGAGAAAATCCGTGGTTTGCCCGTAACATAGTAAATCGAATATGGTCGTGGCTTTTGGGTAGAGGTATAATTCATGAGCCTGACGACATCCGAAAAGACAACCCGGCTGTATATCCGGAGCTTCTTAAGTATCTGGAAAAAGAGCTGGTAGAAAGCAATTATGACTTGCAGCACATTTACCGTCTTATCTTGAACTCCAGGACATATCAGCAGTCTTCGATCGTGCAAAGTGACAATCCTGACGCTGAAAAGTTTTTCGCCTGCTACATCGTCCGTCAGCTTGAAGCGGAAGTTCTTGTCGATGCACTATGTAAGATAACAGGCTCTACGGAATTATATTCAAGCGTAATCCCTGAGCCTTTTACGTTCATACCGGGACATAATCGTTCTATAGAATTGGCTGACGGCAGTATTACCAGCCAGTTCCTTGAAATGTTCGGCAGACCGGCGCGTGATACAGGTTTGGAATCCGAACGCAACAATCAGCCTACCGATTCACAAAGGCTTCATTTGCTGAATTCCAGTCACGTTCAGAAAAAAATCGAAAGAAGCAAGAGGCTTAAGAAGATGCGGAAAATGACCAAGCGTAATTACAAGAAGCTGATAAGAATGGCATACATGGAAATCATCTCGCGAAATCCGACTCAGGAAGAAGTTGATTCTATACTGAACTATTTTAAAATTAAAGATATTAACAGCTGGCAGGCTTCGTGCGATTTGATATGGGTACTGGTCAACAGTAAGGAATTTTTGTACCGGCATTAACTTTATGGTTGTAACTTATGAGCTGGGAAATTTGAGGCAATAAAATGAATAATCGAAAAGAAATAATAATGAATCGTCGCGAGTTGATGAAGAGCGGGCTTATCGGTGCAGCGGGTTTGGCATTTGCTAATGTGGGTGGTCTTCACGCAGAACCAAAACTCGCCCCGGCAAAGGCTAAATCTGTTATACAAATATGGATGTGGGGCGGGCCTTCTCATTTGGACACTTTTGATCCGAAGCCTGATGCTGGTTATGACTATTGCGGGCCTTATGATAAAGTTATTAATACGAATGTGGATGGGATACAAATCAATGACCATCTGCCATTGCTGGCGAAGCAGGCGGATAAATTTTCAATCATCCGCAGCATGACCCACGGTAATAATGGGCACGAAACTGCATCGTATATAACGCAGACTGGTCGTGAGCCTGGCAGGATTGTGAATCCATGTCTTGGCGCGGTTGTTTCGAAGTTTAAGGGATATGACAGCGGTTATAAAGGTGTTGTGCCTCCTTATATCGTTTTGACCAGACCGCAGGGTCGTTTTTCTGAAGCTGGCTTTTTGGGGCAAAAATATAAACCATTTGCAACTGGCGGTGATCCGAATAGAAGTACGTTTGCAGTTGAGGGGATCGTAGCAAAGGGGATTTCGGATAGCAGGCAGCACAGCAGGAGGGATCTGCTAAATAGTCTTGATCTGCTGGGTAAAAATTCTCCTAACAGTGAGAGCTTTAAGAGGCTTGATGGGTGTGAGGAAAATGCTTATAAGATGATGTTTGGTGACGCAAAAAAAATGTTTGATCTTTCTACTGAAACAGATGAAATGCGAAAGCGATATGGGCGAAATACTTTTGGTCAATCGTGTCTGGTGGCAAGAAGGCTTGTGGAAGCGGAGGTGCCTTATGTCACTATTAATTATGGCGGATGGGACACGCACAAGCAGCACTTCCAGATAATGAACAGGAAGCTGCCTGAGATGGATAAGGCGATGTCAACGCTGCTGGAGGATCTGACGGATCGTGGATTGCTTGACAGCACTATAATCTGGTGGGGTGGCGAGTTTGGAAGAGGCCCTAAGGTTCAATGGAATCCGCCTTGGAATGGTGGTCGTTCGCATTTTGGAAAATGTTTTTGCGGAGTGCTGGCAGGCGGCGGCTTTAAAGGTGGACATATTGTCGGTGCATCGAATGAAATCGGGACGGAAGTGGCTGAAAGACCTGTACACCCGAAAGATGTGATCGGGAGTATATACGAGTTGATGGGGATTGATCCGCTTGGTGCGTTGCCAAATTCGAGTGGATTGAAAGTACAGGTGCTGCCGGAATCGAAGCCTGAGCAGAGACTTAGAGAAATTATGTAGAGACAGGGAATTGCAATGTCACTTAATCGAAAACTGTTGTTTGTTATTTTGT
>JAGLTN010000256.1 GCA_023135255.1 Planctomycetota bacterium | reverse complement strand
GCGGATAAACGAGAAAACTCAATTGGGGTCAGTATATATAAAAAAAGCGAGACACATAAGCGGATCTGACCGACAAATATATCTCGCTGAATTCTAAAAAATCCATTTAGACAATTTTCAGACCGTCCGTGGTCTTGCCTTTCTGATTTTAAATACCGAAATCGATAATATTTTGTGCAGCTTTTCGTATATTTTCAATGTTATCCAACTCTCCAGAGAGCAGGAGCTTTTTTGCGTTTTGCACAGCGTCAGGGTTTTGTTGCGAATCTGCCTGGATTGCTTTTTCGATCAAAGACGCAAAGTTCGCCTGCAATTCAGCGTTTTTACCTGTTTCAGGCTTAGCAACAGATTTCTTTGTCTGATTTGCTGTTTGCTGTGTCAGCAGGTTCTGTATTTTATCGTTATTAACTGAATTTATCATATTTTTACTCTCACGCTTTTAGTTCTACACACTTATTCTCGCAGTTTTTTAAAGAAACTTAAATACCTTTTTATTTTTTTCTGCATTTTTTATTTATTTTCTTTCGAGCATTGTGCTTGCAACTTCATAAGTTACGAAATCTATGAATTTAACAGGGCTTATGGTAATCAATTTTTCGTCGAGTGTGTTTGTTTTCTTGTTGTTTTGCGCCCTGAGATATTTTTTTATTCGGGATTCAGTAGTTTTATCGGAGGTGTCGAATATCTGTTCCATAGCCCAGATTAATTTGCCGTCTCTGAGGTCTGTAAGTCTAAGGCTAAGTGCAACGGTGGTGTGTGGGTAGGGGGTGTATTGCGTTATAGTTCCGGTTAGTATAGCATTGCAATTTATTTTTTTTCTGATTTCGGAAAGCTGCTTGAGTGTATATTTGTCATTGGCCTTTATTTGCAAATCATTCCAGATAGAGTTTTCTTTTGAAATAACAGTAAGGCCGAAGAGCTGTGTCTTTTGAAGCGATCTGTAGAGCGAATTAGTTATATCATAAGAAATGTCGGGGTAATCGGATTGGTTAGCTAATTCGATAATTGCAACTCTGCCGGTTTGCAGGAGGCTTTTGCCCGGGTTAAGGTAATAATGGATCGCATTAGGCATGGTTGAACTGCCGTTGTTACAGCCTTGCAATAAAAACAGAGGCGTTAAGAGCATTATTTTTGTGAATTTATTCATTTTCTTGTCCTGTAGTATTAGTTATTTTATTTTCCTGCTACGAATTGTTTTCTGCAGCATTATTTGTTTTATCCGGAGTCCGTACGTTTTGTTGTTCGATATTTTCTTTTTGAATAGTTTCTGCTGGAGGCGTTGTTTCTATGGCAGTAGTGTTAGTTTGCCCTCCGAGTATTGTTAATATTTTGAAAAGTGCTTCCAACTGGGCTTTCTCGGCGTCTCGCATTTCATCGCGGAATCCAAGAATGTCAACTTTCCAGTTATTCAGCTCAATACGCATTTCGACAAGAAGGTCATTTGCTTCGGAAAGCTCTTTTTTTGTTTGATCGAGTTGAGTTTGCGAAGAAGTGTTCTTTTCTTTAAATTTTTGGTTTTCGTCAGTTATATTTTTGTTCTTTTCTTTGAGTTTTGCGCATTCTTCAGAAAGCAGGACATATTTTTCAGATAGTTCAATCGCAGAGTCTAAGGAAGTATCTGCTTGTGCACTCTGGTCATATTTTGCGGCATTGGATTCAGCTTTAAAAGCTCCTTTGGGGCTTGAAAATGAATCCACAACAGAATCCATTGCGGGGGCCTTATTTGATTCATTACAGCCGCTAAGTACACAAAGCCAGGTACAAACGACAATGAAAGTGATAACTTTTTTTAAGGATAACATTTTTTCTCCTTTTTTATTTTTGTGTTGCTGCGATTTCTTTTTCAATTGTTTGAGGATAGTTACATCTCAAATATAATTTTTCACCACAGTTGCATGTAATTTCTATAATAGAGAAGTCTTCATGATTTTCCACAATAACAGCTTTTGCATCCGCAGATAGTTGAGTATGATTATTTGGTATCCCTGCTGTAGAATCCCCAGTCTGCATACTGTCTATTTTAACAGGGCCTTTAAAATCCAAAGAGCCTTTTTTGAATATTTTTGTGGTAGTCTTTGCCATTTTTTTTCCTGAGTATTAATAGCGTTTTTGGTTTAAGCCTTAAAGTCTAACAGGTGTTCATCGTTATCAGCCATTATAGCCTGGTGATCATTTTCAGGGGTATTCTGCTCATCTTCGATATTGTCAGCCGATTTTTTGAGGTTTTGTTCTTTCTTCTTTTTTTCTTTCTTTTTTTGTGGAATAATAATGTTCTGTGAAGATTCTACCGGGCTGATAATATTAATGTCATTGATTGCCATGTTTTATTTCTCCAATTTAGAAGATAAATAAAATAATGCACTTGAATGCAGCTGGCTGACACGTGACTCGGTGATTTCCAGTACTTCAGCGACCTGTTTCATTGTTAACTGCTGCTGGTAATATAAAACAATAACCTTTCTTTGTCTGCCTGTCAGTTGTTTTATGGCATTTGTCAGGTCATTTAGTAATTCTGTTTTTTCAAGTTGTTGTGAAGGTGAATTCGGTTTGGAAACAGCAAGGATGTTTTTTAATGATATTTGTGAGTCTTGTGAATCTGAGGTGTTGTCAATAGATACAAAATTTTGCACTCTTGCGTTATCAAATATCTGGTATAGCTTTTTGGTTGATATTCCAAGTTTTTTTGCAAGCATATCGTCGGTTGGCGGCACGCTTGTCTGATTGGTAATCTGTTTGCCTGCTTCAGTCGCATTTTTTATTTGTTTTTCAGCATTTGCAGAAATAAATGACCAACTTCTCAGTTCGTCGAGTATAGCGCCTTTTATTCTTATATATGCATAAGTTTTGAACTCGGTATTGAATTTTGCGTTGTAATCTTTGGCAGCTTTGACGAGTCCTACTACTCCGGCAGATACTATGTCTTCAAAAGTTAACGGCGGTTTTAAATATGTAGTTACCTTCCTTGCAACATAGGGAACCATAGGTAGCAATTCCGTGATACGCTCATCATTTTGAGAAGGTTTTTGGGTTCGGCTATATGTGCGCAGCGCAATGGATTTCAAATATTCCGGTTTTTTATGACCGGTAAGAGTGTCAGTGTTCGGGATGTTTTTAACATTAGTTGTCATTGCTAAATTCCCTTTGTTTGTCAACTTCTTTATCAATCATTGCGTTAAGTAAAACGAAATTAACAACTTTAATGAATAAAGTTGTTACGACATATGATGCTATTGCTGCGAGCATAGCTCTTTTGCAGCAATAAAACGAAGATACGCCATAACATTGCCCTATTATTGCAACGAGGAAAAACGCTAATACGCTCATTTTAATAGCTGCTGGTTTGGTCTGTAACGGCATAACTAAAATATTCCTTCAACAATAATTGTCATAATTAACTAAACTCCTGCCAATTGAGGCGTATTGTCTGTCATCAATTCTGTCTGCTGGATGTTAATTGTTTCAAGCGGTTCGATCTCTGCTGATAGTACGATTTCATCATATGCAATTACGGCCAGCGGTGGAACGGTTCTCGCCAGCATGGAAGCTAAGGAAGACCTTAATCTTGAATCGCATAGTAAAACGACCTTTTCAACACCATTTTCCATGAGTTTCTTCCATGCCATCGCAATATTTTTGCTTATTTCCATGGCAGTATCAGCGGGTAATGAAAGGTTCATTAGTCCATTGGGTTGCTGCTGCAGTGAGGCAGTCATCTGATGTTCGAGGACAGGTTCAAGAGTGATGGCCTGTATCTTACCATTTTGATCTTTGTATTGCTCAGTTATTGTTCGGCTTAAGGATTTCCTTACCAATTCGGTTAGAGTTTCAGCATTTTTGGTCTTTGGTGCATTTTCACCAAGAGATTCGAGTATTGCAGTAATTTCTTTGACAGGTATTGAGTTAGCGAGGAGGTTCTTCAAAACTCTCTGCAGCAGACCAATTGAGACGAGTTCGCCAATAACTTCGCCAACAAGTGAAGGTTGAGTTTTTCTTAATCTATCGACAAGCATCTGAACATCTTCACGTGTGATAAGTTCGTGAGCATGCTTTTTCAGAGTCTCTGAAAGATGAGTGATGAATACGGATTCCGGGTCTATTATGGTGTATCCGCTTAGCTCAGCTTTTTCTTTGTTTGCTTTTGTTATCCACAGAGCAGGCAGACCATAGACTGGTTCGGTAGTTTTTATTCCTTCGATGGGCATCTGGGTGGTGCCTGAATCCATTGCGAGGAACATGTCTGTTTCTAATTTTCCTTTTGCAACAGTGTGGTCGCTGATACGTATTTCATAAGCAGTAGGTTCAAGTGCTATGTCGTCTTTTAGCCTGACGAGCGGAATAATAATACCGAGCTGCTGGGCAAAGCGTCTTCTTAGTGCGCCAATGCGGTCGAATATTGAGCTGCCTTTTCTTGGGTCGACCATACCAATCAGGCGAACCCCTACACTCACAGAGACTTTGTCGATATCGAGAAGCTCTTCGACTGGTTGCTCATTCTTTGTTGGTTGAGCATCGGTTTTCTTTTTACTATCAACTGCTTTCTTTGATTTATTGACATTTATTCCGATTGTCGCACAAATTCCGCCTAATACCAGAAATGGCAGTGCGGGTAATCCCGGCACTAATGACATAGCACCGATTATTATTCCGGCTACGATCAGCGGCTGACCTTTCATTAAGAACTGGGTAGAAAGGTCCTGACCAAGGCTTTGTTTAGAAGTTATTTTTGTTACGAGGAAACCTGAGCTGAGCGAGATAACAATGGAAGGTATCTGGCTTACCAGACCGTCACCGATTGAAAGTATAGAATAAGTTTTCAAAGCAACGGCGATGTCCATACCATTTTTGTATCCCATCATGATACCGCCGACGATATTTATGATGGTGATTATCAAACCAGCTTTCGCGTCGCCGCTAATGAATTTCATGGCACCATCCATAGCACCGTAGAATTCACTTTCTTTTACTATTTTTGAACGCCTTTCGTTTGCCTGTGCTTCTGTTATTGCGCCGGCATTCAGGTCGGCATCAATGGCCATTTGTTTTCCGGGCATTGCGTCGAGAGTAAATCTTGCGGATACTTCACCAATCCTGGAAGCACCTTTTGTGATAACTATAAACTGTATTATGACGAGTATTAAGAAGATGATAATACCAACGATGACAGAGCCGCCTGCAACGAATTCACCAAAAGCCTGGATGACCTTTCCTGCATTTCCCTGTAACAGAATAAGCCTTGTTGATGCAACGTTCAGGGATAGTCTGAATAGAGTTGCGAATAACAGAAGCGAAGGGAAGGTTGATAATTCGAGGGCTTCTTTAGAAGCAAGAGTAATTATCAGTACTGCTATTGAAGATGATATACTGCATGCTATCAGCAAGTCAAGAATCCATGTTGGCAAAGGTATCAGCAGGGTTGCGAGTACCATTACTATGGCTGCGGCAAGAATGATGTTGCTGTGTTTTATTATCGAGCTGCTAAGCTTTGAATGATTGATTATATTATCAGATGTCGGCATTGATATTCCTTGTCAATCTGTTGCTGTTATTGCTCCTGCTGTTGAGAGTCCGGGTTTGTTACATTGAGCACATCGTTTATTTTTATAGCAAAAGAATCTTCGATTACAACGATACTGCCGGTGGCGAATCTGGATTCGTTGAGATAAAGGTCGACAGGTTCCTCAATATTTTTTTGAAGTTTTATTACCGACCCCGGCGTAAGCTGTAGAAGTTGTTTTATCGGTATTTGGGTTTTGCCTATTGAGACGGTTATTTCTGCTTCCATATCAAGTAAAAGATCTATGCTGCTGCCGGGACCCTTTGCGACAGACTCACCAGCTTGTTCGAATTCTACAGACTGTGCAGAAGTTTTAGATTGTTCTTGTGTCTCGGCATCCGACGCTTGTTGTTTTTCTTCAACTGTTTCTGTTGTTTCTGCCATCTTGGAACTTCCTTTTATGCTTTAGTTAATATTTTTGTAATTACGACGCCATATGAATCTTCACATTGCACGGGTTGTGCCTGAAAAATCCTTTTGCCGTTAATGGACAGGTCGATTGGTTGCCCGACTTTTTTGTCGAGCAATATTACATCATCAGTTTGAAGGTTCATCATGTCTTCTACCGTGAGTTTTATTTTTGCGAAATTTCCAACTATGTTAACCTGCTGGCTTTTAAAGTGTTCAATAATCAGTTGTTTGCAGTCTTGTCCGGCATTTTGGTCACCAGTAATATCCAGTTTGCCTGCTATTGAGTTAAGGCAGGATGAGAAAAGGACGAAACTTGCCTGAGAATTGTTTTTTCCATCTTCATTGCTAAGCTCAAAAATTATTTTAGACATTTCTATGCAGTTGTCGAGCGGTATTGGTACTGATCGACTTAGAGTCTCTGAAACAGGTTGGCAGTTAACGCTTGAATGCGAATCCGAGAAAGCTTTGATAAATGATGTTGCAATTTCAATTAAAAGAGATAATTCAAGGTCAGAAAGTTGATCAGATTCAGCAGGTTCTGTTTCACCGAGAAGCTGGGTTGTCCACAATCGTGCTGATTCGGGAGGTATTGATAAAAAACCTGATATGTCCCCTGATGCATTATTTTGGATAGCCAGATTGTAGGGCATTTTTTCATCCTGAGAGGTGTTTATCAAGTTTTCAGAAAAAATCTCAGTGATAGAGGTTATTTTGGCATTGAACTGATTGTTGCACATGTTTGAAAATTCATCTGCCAGAAAAGAACTCAATGTTTCGGAGTAATTATCAAGCAGAGCCATTTGTTCTTTATTAAAATAGTGCGGTTTGTAAAAATCGTATTCGCTGATCTTCTCGTCTGATGGCTCATGTGAAGTATCAGAATCGGTATATTGCAGGAATAATGCCTGAAGCTTTTCTCTGGAAAGTTTATTATTGGTGACAGGGCTCATTGTATAGCGAATTCCTTAAACAGAATATGTTGTATTTGGGGTGTTGTATTTGGAAACAATTTTTCGTTTAACATTTCACAGACACAATTCTGAATCTTTTTGAGGTTTTTATCGCCTTGAATATCTTCGAGTGTAAGACCGGCAAAATAGATAGTAAGCCAGTCTTTTATAGGGTAACTTTTTTCTTTTAAGAAATCAAAGCCTTTTTGCTGATCCACATTTGAGTTTACTTCAATAATGAGTGTAGTCATAACATATCTTGTTGCGCCTGG
>JAGLTN010000255.1 GCA_023135255.1 Planctomycetota bacterium | reverse complement strand
TTGGATCTATCGAATGATACATTATCTCTGTTATACGCAGGCTGTCCTTAACTGGCCCAACAGAGAACGTTGCTTCATTAAGCGCGGTCCATTCGCCGCTATCGAGCTCCCTTGCTTTGACCTGTGTGCTCTTGCTAAAGCTTATCGGCGTAGTGTATATATTGGCGGCAGGATTAACTGCTCCGCCGTGCAGACGAGGATCGTTGCCGTCAGTTGTGTAGTACACCGTCCCGGGAGTAGTAGCAAAGCCAATAAGACCTTCAAGCTCACAATCAAAGCTCATGTCCTCATTGTCTGCACTGCTTAGGTGTACCTCGACAGCAAGAATGTTTTCACCTTCAAGCAAATAGTTAGGATCAATGCTATGGCTGTAATATGTGCTCTCATCCACACCTTCGACTTCGCTTGCAGCAAGTGTGGTATAAAGCAATCTACCCTCTATAATATTATCCCTTGCCAATTCTACGCCATTAAGCCAGATAGCCGCTCCGTCATCTCTGAGCAGATTAGCTGTCAGAGTCTGAACCTTTTCGAGCTCATCAACATTGAATATCTTTCTGAAATATGTAGTAATGTATTTATTATTCGAATCCGGACCATAATCGACAACAGTGGTTTCATCACCGTCACCGAAACCAAACTGGGCAGAATTTACAGGCCAGCTGTCATGACCCAAAAACCCAAGTATTGTCCAGTCCGTACCCTGGTTACTGCCGTCATCGAGATAGCTCCAGTTATCATCATAATCTACGAACTTATAAACATAAGGTGCACTGGCAGGGGCAATCGTCAATCCAAAGCTGCTATCGATCTGACCACCATCCTGGTTGTATCTCGGAGGTTTGCGGAACTGCTCATTGATCCATTTGAATCTTTCGTATATCCAATTTCTGAGCCAATCAGTTTCTTCCTCGTAAGTTTCGCCGACAAACCAGTTAGGCCAAAGATCTACACCAAGAATGTTCCACCTTTGGAAGTTTCTCTCCTGCGCTTCCTGCAGCATATCAACATAACCATCGTAACGACTTAGTATATTCTCATTTTTAAAGATGCCTTCACGAAGGGCGAACCATCTGTCTATATATCTGATATAGAAATTATCATCTTCAAATAATCTTTGGAACCACGCATAAGAGCCCCTCCCCCAACTACTTGGATCGGGATTCAGCTTAGGAGTATATCTCCACCCCTCTGTAAGCCAACCATCACCATAATCTGCATTACCCCAAGCAAGGTTATAATCCCAGACAGGACCTCTTTGAATTCTGCCGTTACGAGGTTTGAACATATAGTCACTCAAACCATAGCCGTCAACATTCCTGGAAATCTCAACCATGATATGGTAATCAACAAACTTATCCGGGTCGAGATACTTCTGGTAGCCGTTAATCGGATCCGCAAAATTGGAGCCGGATAAAGCATACTCCGTCTGATTGCAGTAATTTTTGATCCAGTCTTTCTGAGTTTGTGTAAGCTCATCTTTAGTGGGTTCATCGTACTGCAGGTGCTTATAATAAACAGCTGTGTTAAAATACTCGTCTGCCGGAGGAGGATCCACATCCCACTTGTCCTGCTTGATAATGTAGCCGCCTGATATTTCAGGTAAAGCATTATCTGTAGGCTCAAGTTTTTCACTTTGAAGTCTTTCGCCCCCAATTTTAATTCTTTCCATAAAAACATACACACCTGCATAGTCGCCATAAGTAACTTCGCCGTCATTCTGGTTATTGAATACCTCGCAAAGCTCGGTCCTTACCGCATAATTGCCCATGTCACGCGCAAGTCTGTATGTAAGATGATTTCTGATCAAAGATTTATCAGAATAAGGCCCATGAATGATCCAGTCGGAATCTTCCGGCATACCGAGGAAAGAAACATCCTTATCATCACTCATATAATCCCAACTCTCAAACTTATATTGTTTTTTCGGGAAACCGGCTGAGGTCTGACCTCGCACTCTCATGCCGCCTCTTGACTTGCTGTCAGGCTCATCGGTAACAGTTGCCCTGCCGGCATCGTTGGTATCGATAACTACAGCATAAACATTTCTATATGGATATTCTTCTGTAGCGCTATGCTCCGCATCGATGTTATAGCCAAAACTATCTAAGATCACCACTGGTATATTTGAGCTGAAACCGGCAACTTCACTATCGACTTTAACAAAGTTCTTGCCCTCTATTTCACTGTCTGCAAAGCCGGGCTCAAATGACCTTGCGATGATCTCTTTTGTCGAATATATCGTAATCGGGCCAGTATAAACCGGTGACGATCCTGTTGGTACACTGTGGTCTGTTGTGTAGCGAATAACCGCTGTATTAGAGTCAACTGATATTGTCAGCTGGAAGTTATCTGTGAAAATACCCGAACTCCTTGAAAATTCAGGCTCCGGTGCAATACCGAGATAGCCTTCATTGTTAGCTGCCCCGGGGGTGGGTATCCCAAAATACCTGCGACTTGAGCTGCCGTCGGGATAGCTGCCATAGGAAATATCAGGCAACTGGTTGCCAAAGGTCAGCGAGTCAATAACGGTAACACCATCTGCTGCCGATAAAGCTATATCTTCTCCATCTGCTGAAAGTTTAATGCCAAGATGAACTGCTCCGTCAGTCATATCTTCATCTGCCCAGAGAATTAAAAAACCATGGGCCGGCACTGTAGTCTGCGAAGGAAAACCTGTCGGTATTCGATACTTGGTAATATCCGACAAATTATCGGTAATATACATGCCGCCTAAGTTGATAGAAGAATTCGTTGTGTTATAAATTTCGATCCAGTCATCAAAGTCGCCCTGCGGGTCTGCATAATTAATGTTATTTTCAGCCATGAACTCGTTTATGACAAGAACCGGGACACTTTTCTGCCAGTTGTTAGCGAATAGAGCAAAATCATTAAAAGTAACCATGCCTGAACCATCCATATCAGCAACAGTACTGCTGTCAAGCCAGTCATCTGCTAATATCTGCAAATCACCAAAGCTGACAATTTTATCCTCATCGAAATCACCCGAAATTAAAGGCTCAGCAATACAAACCGTCGCTGCTAAAATAATAATGAAAAACAATGCCCAAACATAAACCCTTTTTAGCCGTCTACTGGTACGCAAAATACTTCTCCTAAAATATATCAACCCATCATTTAGTAGTCAAAAATACACATTGGAACCCACTTATCGGCTATTCCATCGTTTTCATTGACCTTTAAAAACGCTGAAAAACAGCCTTTCAACAGCCGGATTTAACCTGCCTGAAAGCTTATTTTTTTGATTAAACGCGATTATCAATACAGAAAACCCCTGTAACAACCAAACTAATCTATCACCTTCTGTTTTGTTAAAACAGATCAACCGAAACCACGTTAGCCATCTTACCACAAAAACTATTAAATTTCAAAGTATTTATACCCTATATTACCGGACAGCAAACAAAAACCCGATAAAACACCTAATTTCAACATCTAAAAACCAATCAGCTGCATTGCTGAAAATCTCTTTTTAGTGCTTCTACTAATAAGTTATTTAAAACAAGGTTTTGTGACGAATTTTTATTAAATTCTTATAAAAAACTGGCTAAAAATAGACTTGTAATAAAACCCTTAGCTGCGTTAAACAGCTAAGGGTTTAGTAAATTTTATTTCGATATAAAAACTATTCCTGTCAGTTAGCACTTCCCGGGGTTGGTGTTTGGCCTTGCCAGTTGTTGGGGTCGTTGCCGTAGGCATCTTCGTATATTCTGCTTAACGAATGACCACTGCCGTCCGGGCTTGTAGGCCAGGGTGGATCGTCTGTATAGGTTACTCTGTCTATCTGGAGGTAATCCGGGTCGGAGCCTACCGGTATTGAAAGCTGAAGCCTTTCGCCGCCATTATCCAACTTGAGATCATATGGCCCAAGCAATGCAACTTCCGCCGGCAATGAGCCATAGGTTGCTGTGAAGAAAGACGGGACTCTTGCGATCACTACATAACCATGGGCAGGTATAATTGTGCCCAGCGGGAAGGTATAACTTATACCATCGCTGAATACCCAACCTACGTTTATGTACAGATCACTGTCATAACTTTGCAGAGCTATCGGCGAGCTTGATGTGTTATAAAGCTCGATGTATTCTGCATCTGCACCTTGAGGCGGGTTATACATTATTTCATTAATAACTATAGGCCCTACAACAGGATAGGAATTTTCAGCATTTGGTGTCGGGCTCGACATCGCTACGAAATTAAATGTGGCGGTACTCTTTTCGTATCTGCCGAAAGTCACTCCTGTTGCAGCAGCGTTAAAATCTTCCGCTTCATAATAGCCTGTGATAACTCCATTTTCACCAGATCGCAGGTATACCTGGTCGCCTTTGCTGCTTAGGCCGAACGGTATGTTACAACCGGAGGCTAAGATGTTGCCAAAGCTTGTGCCCTCATAGAATGTCACATAACCATAAGCCGGTATTGCGACGCCTTGAGCTATTTCATATTTTGTGCTGTTGACATCGCCGTTGTCAGAATCACTTAAGAACCAACCGGCAATATTTATGGCTGCACCCGTAGTGTTGTAAAGCTCTATCCAGTCGCTTTGACCCGTAACAGGATTGGTCATAACTTCGTTTATCATGATTGAGCCAGGCATCGGAAGATTATAAATATCTTCTTCACCCGGCGAACCTTCTACAGCCGCACTTGCACGCCAACTGTCTTTTTCATCCCAGCTGTTGATGTCAGCATTGTATGGGTCACGGATAACCAGTGAGAAACCTTCGCCGTCAGTGATGTCATACCACCCGTCTTTATAATCAAAGTCATGTACCTCATTGCCGAGAGCGTCACGCAGAACAATTTCTTCACCGCCGTTATCGAGTGCGCCCGTATATTGGCCCGCTATCGGATAACCACTGCCATACTTAGCCAGAAAAGCTGCGATGTCTCTTACGACAAGAACGTAATCACCTGCTGCGAGGGTTGTATCGCCGAATGTAAAATCTATACCGTCAGTAAAGTGAACAAGGTTCAGACCTATAGGCGATGAACCAATGTTCTGCAGCTCGATAAATTCGGTGTTGGGATCGTCAGGGTTGTTGTGGTCAGCTGGGTGGTACATTATTTCTGTTATGCGCAGATCGTCTATTGCTGATCCGAGAGTATAAGTCTCATCCATCAGACAGCTCCATTTGCCGTCGGAATATTTTGCCCTTGCCTTGATAGCAACGGTACTGTTGATAGCAATCGGGCTTGTATATACAGATGCTGATGGACTTATGCCACCGCCATGTAAGCGTGGGTCTGTGCCGTTGGTTGTATAATAAATTGTGGCCGGCGCTGAAGGGTTTTCTGTGTATGTGTAAAGCTTCATGTTAAAGCTCAAATCTATGTCAGTAATCGAAGACAAATGTGTTTCAACAGTAATGATGTTTTCGCCTGCAACGAGTAATGTAGGGTCGATGAAGAAATCATTCCACATTGATTCGTCATCGCCTGTCATCTCTTCAATTGACAGTGTAGTGTATGTAGCCGGAACGCAATAAAGAGAATCTGTAGTCGGCATCAAGGTTCTTCTTATTTCCTGGCCATTAAGATACATTACAAAACCACAATCACGCACGTAAGGAGCAAAAATCAGTTTTACAGCAGCAGGGTCGCTGATCGTGAATTTCTTTCTGAAATATGTAGTAATATATTTGTCTTGTGAATGGCTCGCGCCGCCATAGCTTATGAGGGTAGTTTGGGTTAAGTTACCAAAACCAAATTCTCCGGTACCTTCTTTCCACGTGGAATCATCGAACGAAAACTCTCGCCAGGCAGTTCCCTGGTTGCTGCCGTTATCGATGTATTTCCATATAGGATTAACGCTGTTATTGAAAATTAAATTTTCAACAAGAGAAGGTGCCGACTGAATCTGAACAGTTTCGCCTGCGTTTACGGAGCCACTATCTTTATCCGGGGTTGGCGGTCTCAGGCTGCATTCACGCTGAAGTTCGTAATCGAGCCAATTGAATCTGTCCGTGGCCCAGTCTTTGAAATACTGAATCTCGTGGGCATAGGTTGGGTAAAGATATGAGTCATAAAGGAATGCCCAGCCGCTGGCGCCGAGTATGTTCCACCTGGTAAAGTTTCTGGTTTTTGCTTCATCGAGAAACGCTGCCGTTTCATCGATATCGGCACATATATTTGCTGTTGAGAAGACACCCTTTCTGAGTTTGAACCATCTGTCGCCATATTTGAGCATAAACTCCGGGTCCTGACGTAATCTGCCCCACCATCTTGCCTCGTAGAATCTTTGATGTTCAAGCGGATACCATTGATATCCATCGACTCCACCTTTTCCGTTTCCAAGCGCAAAGTTAAAATCCCAAACCGGACCCATTTTTAATTTACTGCCGCGATCCTTGTACATATAAGTACTCATCACAAGAGCGTCTACATTTTCACTCCATTCAGCAATTATGTAATGGTCGACGAAGGCATCGATATCAACGTATTTAGCGTAGCCATTAACGGGATCATCAAAGCCTGAACTGTTTAGTGTCGATTCGAAATCGCTCAAATAGTCCATAACATAATTTTTCTGGTCAGCGGTAATAATATCGGTATCCGGATAGACGTATGTAATGTTCACACCATATCTGCTGGTCCAGAAATCAACATCACCTTTATCGGTTTTAATAATATATCCGCCGGTAACTTCCGGTTCTGTGTTATCACCGCGTTCGAGTTTAGTTACGTCTACTGCTTCATCTCCTCGCTTTATTTTCTGCATAAAGACATAGACACCTTTGTAATCGAGAGAACTGTCACCTACGTTTCCGTTTGAATTTACAAAGACCTCAACAAACCGTGTCTTTACTGCGTATTGACCGATATCATTGCTCCATTTGTATGTGAGATAATTCCTCATCAAAGTTCTGTCAGATTCCGGCCCATAGAATATCCAGTCTGATTCTTTTGGGAAATTCAGCAGTGATACATCTTTGTCCTGATTAGCTTCATCCCATGTTTCGAATTTGTATTGTTTTTTAGCAAATGCGTCAGAGGTTTGCCCTCTTCTTTGTATTCCCGCGTTGCCGCAATAATCCGGCCCATCGGTAATAGTTGCTCTGCCTGTATCGTTAGTGTCGATGAAGATCGAAGCAGCGTAAATAAAATCATAATCGTCTCCCGGCGGTCTGATAGAGGTGCCAAATGTAGCAATAATTACGATAGGCAGGTTAGAATTGAAGTTTGCTATTGACGGATTTATTTCAATGAAACATTCACCTGCAATATCAGAAGGTATCATGCCGTCAACATATGCTCTTGCACGGAATCTTGTAGTGTTGTTTATGGTAACTGGGCCTGTATAGACATCAGACAACTGCGTTGGTATTGAGCCGTTAATAGTGTAGTGAACAACTGCACCCGGTGCCTGGTTGACAAGCTCAATTTGTCTTGCATTAGTAAAGACTCCGCCATCTGTTATGATCCTTGGTTTTTCTACTATGGCTGTGAATCCAACGCCATTTGTACCACCTGCTGTCGGTGCGTCGAACAGGCTCCAGTTGTCGCTCATATCAGGGAAGCGACCAAATGATACGTTTGTTTCCAAAGCAGGTACGCTTATACTATCAAGTACAGTTGTTCCATCAGTATCAATGAGGGTTAAATCTTCACCTGAGGAGCTTATAGCAAAATTAGTATGCAGGCAACCATTGGTCGGCGTATCATCAGCCCAGATAAGCAGATAACCGTGAGCATCAATTGTTGTTAAAGCCGGACATGTAGAGGGTATTTGCCAGGTTACTGATGAATCAGATAAATACATACCCGCTACATTTACGGATTCATCTGTCGGGTTATAAAGCTCGATCCAATCCGGGTCAGCTCCAATGTCATCGAAAACGAGTTTGTCGTTGTCTGACATGACTTCATTGATCACTACCGGACCAAAAGTTTTCTGCCAGTTATTAGCCATCAAAGAAAAGTCGATCATGTCTATAATACCTGAACCATCAACATCTGCGCAACCAAAGAAAGCTGAATTTATTCTTGCCAGCAGGCTGATCTGCTGCGGCGTTAGTGCCTGGTCAAAAAGACGGAAGTCATCAATCAGGCCTTTAAAGTCTTTGCTTCTGGTGCTGTATCCCGTGCCAATACGATAAAGCTTAAATGTTGGAGTAATAGATTGAGCTCCCTGTGAGATACCGTCCAGGTATAGCTCGACTGTGGTGGTAGTTGCTACGAGAGTAACAAATCTCCACTTATTATAAAAGTCTGTATCTGTCTCCCAGGAAACATTCGTACCTGAAGAGTTTTCGAATCGTGCCCGGACGCCGTCAATCATGTAAAAAAAATTGTCCGCATCGTCGTGATCACCCATGAGCATAATGGTTGCTTCGCTGGAAAGAGACATGCATTTTATCCAGAAGCTTATTGTCCAGTTTCCAGTCAGGTCAAAGTCAGGAATATCAACATAATCATTGCTGCCATCGAAATTAAGAGCTGAGCCAATTTTGCCTGAAGTCCACGTCGCATCGTTTATTATAGAATCATTAATTCCTGCTGAATCGTAGGCTGTTATTCCAGCGTTTTCATCAAACTGCCACCTGCTGATTAGTCCCTGCTCACTACAGCCGGGATTGAGCCATTGTTCGGCTAAAAATGCAAGGTCGTCAAAGTCAATTGTTGCATCATAATCAAGGTCTCCAAGAGGATATGTTGCGGAAAATGAGATACTTGATAAATATAATAAAACCAGGAAAACATATAGAATCAACACCTTTGCATTATTAGACATTTAAAAGCCCCTTTCATCAAACAGAGTATCAACAGAACTGTTATTGCTCAAATCACAAAAAACACCCTAAAATCACAAAAACACCCTAAGTTAAACTAAACCATCTTTGTCATTTTAACATAATAAGGTCTGAAAATCAACGATATAAATACCGGAAAGTGTGTCGAAAACGGTGATTTTGTGAAAACC
>JAGLTN010000254.1 GCA_023135255.1 Planctomycetota bacterium | reverse complement strand
TAACAAGTTCCAGCTTTTTTCGCGGTCCTGATATATCGGGATACTACCCTTAAGGGTACAACCAACTCTTTCGCTGGTTTTGTAATTTCTAATCACAAAAAAAAAGCTGGCCTTATGACCAGCTTTTTAAATTTATCTATTGGAATTTATTTATTAATAATCCATAACGCCTTCTTCTGAATAAGCTTTCATAAATTCAGGCCAAATATCAATTTGACCGACCATATCTTTGCCCCAACTCTCAGCTGCGCGGTTTCTTCTCCAATTTCTATGCCAATCAAGGGACCACAATGCCTTAAGCCTTACAGGGCGAACTGAAAAATCCGCAAATGCCATATTAATATTTGGATTGTTTTCAGGGCCATGACGGCGTAAACGAAATTCAATAAGTCTGTTAGGATGATCACTACCCACATTTACATCCGGTTCGGACCAAGCGGAATCTGCCGGGTCAGTAGTAGCATGTACAAATTTTCTCGCATGACCAATAGTATCACCCATTACAGGTACCAGGTTAGGTTTTTTTGTTCTGTTCACAGTTGCCCATCTCCAGGCAACGTAACGTTTGAGATCGTCTGCTCTGTCTGGATTTTCAGCCTGTCCCACCCAACCATTATAGCTTACGCTAATTTTATACGCATTATCCATAAGTTTAGCACGATAAGGCCCCGCCGCCCCTTCATCTTCGGTTTTCTTAGCTGCAGGACAAGCAAGCAAAGCTCTGTCTTCGTAATAAGACTCTAAAACGTTCCACCAGTCTTTTCTGCTACCTTTTACTCCATTACCATCATCATCTTTATTTTCTGCTTCATAATCTCCGCAAAAATATCCATCAAAATCACCCGTATACATTGAATATATAGTGGCCCACTGTTTCATATGCACCATGCACGCAGCAGCAAGAGCCTGCTTTCTTACTCTTGCCAAAGCAGGCATCAAAATAGCCATCAGAAGCGCTATAATCGCAATTACAACCAATAGCTCCACTAAAGTAAAACCTTTTCGTCTGTTCATGTTGTCCCCTTTCGTTTCGATTTTTAAAATACTGCCTTTTATTCATATACTAAGATGCACAAAAGGCACTTACTGTTCCGTAAAAATTTGTAATTTCATAAAAAAACTTAATTATCGACGGCCATGCCAGAATTCAGCATATCGCCAAAGCATGAAGTGTACTTTAAAAAGATATGTTTTGCAACGTTAAAATCGGTCAGATAGGCATTTTTTTTAGTTTAAAAAGGGGTTGCCAAATTTAACTACCTGTATTTTTAACCACAGAAAGCCTTTATCAAAGCTAATATTACAGATAACCCCTAAGTAAGATTATCACAAAAAATATTTACCATAAATTTGCAGCAGCCGATATGCTATAGTATAATTTGTAGTGTAAGTAGTTAACCTAAAGAAGGTTAAAAGCCCTGATAAGCTTTTAAATGCTTTTTGCGTTGACACGGGTTCTTACTATTGCTATAATTTGGTTAGTAATATGGTGGGTTGTCAGCTTTGCTTAATTAATCGAGTTTGACAGCAGGTTTCGGCTTTAGGCCTTTTAGACTGGAAATCAGTCGTTTTTTTGTTTTGAAGAGGATAAATGATGAAGAACTTTTCTGTTTTGACTATTTTGGGATTAGCTTTATGTTGTGTCAGCCTTTGGGTTAGCGGTTGTTCGACAACTCAGCCTGGTGAAACTGCCGCTGAGGGCCATAGAAGGCATTTACGCAATTTGCGTATAAATCAGGAGATGCTTATGCAGGATATCGATCATGTTCTGTTAGCTGACCAACCAAGCAAACTCAGCGAAATGAGAGTAAAAACCAGAATTGAATAATATAATTCAACGTGCCTTGTCGCACGGAATGCGATAACATAAACCTTAATTAGGGCAAAAGGATTGGATTCTTGGAAAGAATCGGCGAATATTTCAGCAGGGTTGCTGTGAATCCCTGGCCAGTAGTAGCTGTTGAGTTGATCTGTATAGGGATCATCGTTTACTGGGCGCTCGATTTCCTTGAAGGGACCAGAGGCGAAAGGCTCTTTCGTGGTGTCATTTTTCTGCTTCTGGCGGGGGTGCTCACACTTAACATGGTGAGCAAACAGTTCGGCTTTGAAAGACTCGAATATCTCTACAAAGGTTTCCTGATAGGTGTATTGATAATCGCGGTAGCTGCATTCCAGCCTGAGCTCCGCAGAGCGCTGATTCGAATAGGCCAACCAAAATTCCTCACAGGCTCTTCACAGAAAATGGTGCTCATAGTAGAAGAGCTGGTCTCAGCAACCAGCGACCTTTCCGCTACCAAGACCGGTGCCATTATCGTTATCGAAAAAAGGGTGGCTTTAGGAGAATTTATTGAGACCGGGGTCAGGCTCGACTCGCGGGTCAGTGCTGAGTTGCTGAAAACAATTTTCTGGCCCGGAACGCCTCTTCATGATATGGCTGTTGTAATCCGAGGCGACAAACTCGCCGCTGCCAGAGTACAGTTGCCCCTGGCTGAAGCGGGCAGCATGGATGGTGTGGAACTGGGGTCAAGACACAGAGCCGCAATAGGGCTTACCTCAAGCTCAGATGCATCTGTAATTGTAGTAAGCGAGGAAACCGGTATCGTCTCAGTAGCTCATAACGGACTTTTAACGAGAAACGTCACGGAAGCTCAACTGCGTAAACATCTAAGCAGTACGGTCGAAGATATTTCTGGAATGAGCAAAAGGTTTTGGAGATTTTCAAAAAGTATTAATAATGAATCAGGGAAAACTTCATAAAATAGTTTTGATATTAAGATGTTTAAAAAAATAAAAATCGGAAAAATATTAGCAGTAGTTTTTATAACGTCCTTGATCTGGATATGGGCAGATCTGGCGCTGGATGCGACTTTTGAATCAGCTGTGACTATAACTATCGCTAAAGCCTCCACAGATGAGCTGCTTGTAAACTTCGATGAGAACCAAACAAGTGTAAATATTGAAAAGATAACCTTCAAAGGGCCTGCTTCAAAGACATCCTTAGCTCAACGTCAGTTCAATGACGGCTCTTTTGACACAAGGTTTTTTTTCGACCCGAAACTGCTGGGGATGACTGAGCCTGATGAATATTCATGGGATGTGCTGAGTTTCTTAAGGCAAAACGAGAGGATTAAAAAACTGGGAATAACCGTTGAATCGTGTCAGCCTGAAAAGATAAAGGTCAACGTAATTAAGCTGGTAAAAAAACAGCTCGATATTCAATGCCTCAATGAAAACAGGGTAGTGATAAAAACTTCCTCTATTGAACCTGCAAAAATTGAAATGTTTGTACCAGACCAATGGAGCGGCGATGCACTTTTGGCGAAGCTGCAACTGACAAGAGCTGAAATTGAACAATCGAAACTGACAGGAAGTGTTGAGAAAACACCTTTTATCGAGCTTAACGACCAGCGCAGAGATGCACAAAGCACAGTAAAAGTCTCTATTTCTCCGCATCAGGACAATCTGATCGACTACAC
>JAGLTN010000253.1 GCA_023135255.1 Planctomycetota bacterium | reverse complement strand
GTCCCTGGAAAACGACAGAATCGATTCCATTGTCCTTTCATTGTAATTGACCTCGACCTGCCAATCACCGTAAAATCCCCCTCTGCGAGACCGGGATGACCGGGACGGAGCCTCCACAGCGGTTTTGGCTTTCTCTGCGGAGGGCTTGGCTGGGGTCACTTTTTCTTCAGCGACATTTTCAGATTGACAACCGCTGCAAATAAGACAAAGAGATATAACTGCCAAAGCCAGAATTACCAGATATTTTTTCATGTTTTTCACCCTTTCATATGGATTAAAATTATTGTATTGCTTTCACGAACTAATAGATTCTACCGGAATATGGATGCAGTAGCACATTCTTTTATTGCAAGATTCTGATTATTTTAATTGCTGGTAATGCAATAAACTAACATTTTTCACATTAAGCGGGTTTATAGGATAAATTTTCAGAATTTATACCTGCTTCAAGGCAGGCACTATACGCAGATATGGTTGGAATTAAGAGGGATTTGTTTTTCAATAAATATTTTCGAGCCAGTCTTTTGCCAGTATTGAGAAGTCTTTGAAGTCGATAGTAAAGTCTTTATTAAGATCAGCTGGTTTATTATTCATCCACAACTGCGGGAAAAACATTAATACCGAATCACAGCTGACATTATTTTGACCATCGAAAGGCTGTGGGCTGTAATTATCTGTTTTGCTTAGCCAGAGAATCTGGTCATCTGACAATCTTTCAGAGTAAATTCGCAATTCCCTTATCATACCCTTAAAATTATTGCTTTCTTCGTTCAATTCATTGTTGCCGAGAAGCAGATGCTCATCATTTAATGCCATTGCCCCGGTTGTTGCCCTGAAAGCATCCTTAATGCCGTCGATGTATATTGCTCTTTCTGTACCATCATAGACAGCAACGACATGGTGCCATTGGCCGTCGCAGATGTCGATCCAGCTTTGCACGGGTCTGTCAAGCCCCTCGCAGTAAAAAACAGTGGACTTGGCGTAATTATCGAGATACAGCCAGAAACTGTTACCCTTTGATGCAATAGTATATATACCATCTTCATCAGTATCGAGACGAACCCATGCCGCTATTGTTATCTGGGTTGTAAGGTCGAATGCCGGTTCATTTGGCATCTGTATATAATCATCATCCCCGTCAAAAGAAAAGCACCTGCCCCAGTTGGGATCTGTTTCTGTTGAAAGATTTCCCAATGTAGTTCCGTCATTATTATTACCGCTTGAATCTTCTGTTTTTCCGTCAAGCTTCCAATATCCGATATTACTGTCACCAGAGCTGGTAGTAAATTGCCAGACGTCGCCTTTGTGCGTTCCGTTAGCATCTGTTTCATCTATTCGCCAGTAATATATATTGTTTGGTTCAAGATTGTCAGGCTGATAAGAGTTAGTGGGGGAATTACCGACATAGACCGACGATGATGTGGTTGCACTATTAACATCATTGAAATTTTCGCCGAGATACAGGTTAGCGGAAAGCTCTGCTGTCCAGTTTTCCGCAATGTAAGCAAGGTCAGCAGAATCCACTTTGTCGTCAAGATTTATATTACTGTCAAAATATTTCAGGCAAGGCAATATTGCCTGTATCCATTTTTCCGCCATTTTTTCTTCACCGCTGGCGTCAGGATGTGTGCCGTCGTATGTATCTTCTTCATGACTGAATCCTGTCCACTGATCGACAACGACGACAGGGGAGTTCAGCAGACTTTTCTCCTGTGCTATGGGTTCTATATATTCATTGAAAGCGACAATGTCATTGTACGTCCAGTTTCTGGGGATGATTTTCGCCAGCAGTACAGTGACATCCGGGTTCTTCAGCCTGATAGTGTCTATTATCTGTTTGATTTCGTTAGCAGTGCTGGTATGACTTTGGCTTGCTCCGATATCATTAGTGCCGATGTGCAGCAGTACGATATCAGGTGTATATACCTCAAGCCATTCTGTGAGTTTGCCCTCTCCGGGAACTGATGCTCGTCCGTATAGCAATTCATCAGCTCTCCACCCGTAGTGTCCTTCATGGTCCGTATCGAAGCTTAAGTCTTTATATTCAGGCCAATCTGGATTTCCCCCAAAATTAGTATCCATCGAGCCGACAAAGTCAAAACTGATGTTATGATCTATGAGTTTCTTCCACAAGTTATAGCGATAGCTGTAATACGAAGAACTTGTATGTGTGATAGAATCACCTATAGGAAGTATCTTGATTTGATATTCACCAAAAACGGATGAGCATGTTAACAAAAGCACTAATAAAATTAATACAACCCGGATTTTCATCTATTTACCCACCTACTGAAAAACACACAATATAGCCTTATACAAAATCAATTATACCACAAAAGCTGTTAAAAATGAAGAGAGAAATAGTTTTATGTATAGCCCAAACTCAGGACATGTCGGATGATTTCTCAGTTCTCAGCTTTTGGTTTTGGTGTACTGCCAAGGCGGCGGTGCCTATGATTCCTGCGTCTTCGCCGAGAGTAGCAAAACAGATTTCGAGTTTTTCCTGTTTCAAAGGCCAGATGTGGTAGTTGAAATATTCTTTAATGCTTTTCAGCAAAGGTTCACCAGCAGCGATCATTCCACCTGCAAAGACAACCCTTTGCGGGCCTGTTATGTGAATAATGTTGACGCATAAGATGCCGAGAGCTTCAGCGGTGCCCTTGATTATTTCATTTGCGAATTTATCCCCTTGTGCAGCGTGGTCAAATACATTTTTACAGCTGATATGTCCTTTTTCTTTGTAAACTTTTTTCAAACTTGACGGTGTTCCTGCCTGAATGGCTTCGGTTGCTCTTCTTGCAGTTGAGGATGCAGAAGCATAAGCCTCGACACAGCCTCTTTGACCACAGCCGCAAAATCTTCCACCGTGTGGGTAGATGATCATGTGACCAAGCTCCGCTGCATTGTCTCCAAAGCCGTGAACCAGTTCGCCGTTGCTTATGATCCCGCCGCCGATACCTGTGCCGAGCGTAAAGAAAATCATATCCTTAACACCTCTGCCCGCTCCCACGACGTATTCACCCCAGCAGGCAGCATTGGCGTCATTTTCAAAGACAACATCTTTACCAAGTCTTTCACTGACAAGCTGTTTTAGAGGAACATTCTGAAACTCCGGCAAATTTGGCGCTGATACCACTATACCCTCAGAAATATCAGCAGGCCCGGGTGAGCCTATTCCAACCGAGATGATATCGTCAAGCGTAAGATTATTTTCGCTGAGGAGCTTTTTTGTTGTCTCTTCGATCCTATCGATCACAGCTTCAGGGCCCATATCCGCATGGGTCGGATTTAGTGTCTTTGCGATCTGGTTTAGTTCGCTGTCAAAGCAGCCGACTTTTAAATTAGTGCCGCCAAGGTCAATCCCCAGGTAATATTTACTCATCACAAGTTCCTCTGAATACAGGACATTATTTGATGTCCCTTGCTAAAGCAGCGGCTCCGATAATTCCTGAATCTTCGCCGAGCTGCGCAAAACATATTTCAACATCTTCTTTTTTCATAGACCAGATCATATCTGCAAAATGTTTTTTTATCGCATTGAGCAGCGGTTCACCGGCGGCGATCATTCCGCCTGAAAAGACAAATTTATGAGGCTCGGTAACATGCCTCATAATAATACATACTATAGCCAGGTCTCTTGCGGTTTCGTCGGCTATTTTTTCTGCCAACTTATCACCTTTTGCAGCATGGACGAAAACATCTTTACAGCTTATTGCCCCTTTTTCGTCGAGTACTTCTTTCAAACTTGAAGGCTCACATGCGATAACTGCTTCGGTTGCTCTTCTTGCAGTCGATGATGCCGAAGCATAGGCCTCGATACAACCCCTTTGGCCGCACCCGCAAAGCCTGCCTCCGGGGTGTATAATTATGTGCCCCAACTCTCCGCCGCTGTCGTCTGTGCCGTGCACAAGTTTGCCATCGAGGATAATGCCTCCACCGATACCTGTGCCGAGAGTAAAGAAAACCATATTGTCGGAACCTTGCCCCGCGCCGCAGGCATATTCGCCATAACAGGCGGTATTGGCATCATTTTCGATAACGCAAGGCTTGGAAGTTCTGTCGCTCAGCATTTTTCTGATCGGAACATTTTTAAATAAAGGCATATTAGGACAGCTGTACATGATCCCTTCAGTCAGGTTGAACTGACCGGTAGAGCCCATACCGACAGCCTTTACGTCTTCGGTAGTATAATTGTTATCAGCAGTGATCTTTTCAATATGGCTGCCGATTCTGTCAATCATTACCTCAGCGCCGGTCTCAACCTTTGCCTCTATCGATGACTTGCCGATTATATTAAGGTCTTTGTCAAAGACACCAAATTTAATGTTTGTTCCGCCTATGTCAATGCCGATATAAATCTTACTCATTTTGTAAAAATCTTTCTCGTAAAATATTAATAATCAACCCTCATATCCATTCGGATGCCCATTGTGCCATTTCCATGCCGATTCCACGATGGTTTCCAGATCGGCAAACTTCGTCTTCCAACCTAATTCATTAACTGCTTTTGAAGCGTCGGAAGTCAATACTGCCGGGTCGCCCGCTCTGCGGGTGGCCTCGGTAACCTTAAAATCTTTACCTGAAACTTTTTTAACAGTATCTATTACCTCTCGCACCGAATAACCGGCTCCGTTGCCGAGGTTGTATATCAGCTCTTTTGAACTATCCAGTTTTTTCAAAGCCAGCAGATGTGCCGATGCCAGGTCTTCAACATGGATATAATCACGAATACATGTTCCGTCTGTTGTCTCATAGTCGGTGCCGAATATTTTTATATCCTGACGTTTGCCCATCGCTGCCTGAATAATCAGCGGTATTAAGTGAGATTCGGGTCTGTGGTCTTCGCCGAGGGTAGCATCCTGTCCGGCGCCGCAAGCATTGAAGTATCTAAGAGTCGCATATTTTAATTTGCCCGCATTGCTTTGCCAGTGACACATTTTCTCGACAGCCAGTTTTGTTTCACCATAAGGATTGATCGGCAATTTTTTCGTATCCTCAGTTATAGGAGTTTTCTTTGGCATCCCATAAGTTGCAGCAGTAGAGCTGAATATAAATTTTTCCACCTCAGCTGCTTCCATCGCGGATAATAGATTCTGTGTATTTGAAACATTATTGTGGTAATATTTCAAAGGCCAAGCCACAGATTCACCGACTTCGATAAAAGCGGCAA
>JAGLTN010000252.1 GCA_023135255.1 Planctomycetota bacterium | reverse complement strand
ATAATGAACTTCTGAGTTTTCAGTAGTCGGGCGTTAACAGGAGATTAAGCGGTGATTTTAATTTTTTGAGGAGGTTTTACTAATGAATCCGTTAAGAATTCTTTGTCTGGTAATCTTTTTAACATCATCTATTGCATCTGCGGAGGTGCTGCCGCCTGTTGCTGCTGTAGGAGATGCCAATTCGGTTGAGGTATTTGTTGATGAAACAGAGTTTGACATTGATGTTCCGAGTGATCGATATGCACATTACCCGAGGATATCAGAAGATTATGCTGTATATGCTGTTGGTGGAGCCTGCGATTATACATGGTCAATCAGGTATAGAAAAATCGGGGGAGAAACTATAGAAAGATTTGAACAATATGGGCTGTCTACTAATCCCGATGTTGATGGGGATATTGTGGTATGGCAAGGCGATGGTAAAACTTTTGGGCCTTATCTGCATGAGCCATGTCTTACAAGTATATATATGGGCAAGCTGTCCACGGATGAGAGTAAAAAGCTTATTGGATTTGACAATACTTATAGCCAATCTTACAGCCACCCGGCTATATCAGGGAATAAAATTGTCTGGCTTGAACATTTCGGTCTTGATCTGCTGCCGGCGGAAGACCCTTGCAACTGGTTTAATACGCCTTACAATATTTGCGGAGCGGATATTTCCGATTATGACAATCCTGTGTTTTTCACTATCGATAGCAATGTCGGCAACAGGGACCCTTATCCTTACTGGTACTACGGCTCTGATTTTGATGATGTTATTGATATCAGCGATGATATCGTTATCTGGGAAGGTAAAGGTGATATTTACGGGGCGGATATTTCTGATATAAATAACATCAGGATTTTTACAATTTGTAACGACCCATGCGTGCAAAACGATCCTGCTATCAGTGGTGATATTGTTGTCTGGACAGATTATAGAGACCCCAATAATATTAGTGTCTATGCCACTGATATATCGGATATTAATAATATAGAAGAATTTGTCATTACGCCTGGCGGTGGTAATTTTGGGATGGCTGCTATTGATAATAATGTTATTGCTTATGTCGAAGCGACAATGATAAATGAATATCAGGTGGATTATTTTATCAGAGCTTCAATGCTCATCAGGGATAATCTGGTTTTAGAGTTGCCAATATCAGAAAATTATATAGGATTGTCGCCGGATATCTGCGGCGATAATATTATCTGGCAGAGCGATTCCTATGGCAGAGCAAAGGCCATCAACCTTAAACATTATTATTCAATAATCGATGGAGGGATTGAAAACATCACTACCGGCGAAAGATATGATTTCATTCGTGATGCGATCCATCTTTCAAACGATGGTGATGAGGTCGTTGTTCCAACGGGAACATACACGACGGCTGTTGACTTTGAAGATAAGAATATCACTCTGCGATCCAGTGATCCGCTTGATGCTAATGTCGTTGCGGCAACTGTCATCTCTGATTGCAATGTTGCAGTGTTGTTTGCGGGTGGTCAGAATGCGAACTGCTATCTGGAAGGCTTTACGATTATGGATTCAAATGTTGGCTTCTATTGTGACCGCTCAGGGCCTACGATTATAAACTGTAATTTCTTCAATAATGGTAAGGGATGCGATATTTTTATTTCAAGCCCGACTATCATCAATTGCAGGTTCTGTAATAATCAAACTGCGGGAATGGACATTCATGACAGCAGTTTTCCGACTATTCAAAATTGTTTGATCGCTAAAAATGATGAGTTTGGATTGTACTGCCAACGTGATGGTTCGCCTGATATCAGAAATTGTACGATCGCTGATAATGTGGGAGGTGGTTTGTATTTTTGGAGAAGCTATACGAATACCTATATCACAAACTCGATTATCTGGGATAATGGTTCGTCTCAGATTTCGGGCAGTTTGACAATACCAAAGCTGACGTATTGTGACATTGCGGGCGGTTTTGATGGGCTGGGAAATATTGACTGTGACCCAATGTTTGCTGATGTTAATAATAATGATTACCATTTAAAAAGTGCCGGCTGGCGATGGGATATTACCAATGACAGAGATATTTGGACATGGGACGATGTTACCAGCAAATGCATAAATGCGGGCAATCCCGGTTGCAGCTTAGCTGATGAACCTGTAACTATCGCACAGGATCCTAATAATTATTTCGGCGAAAACATCAGAATTAATCTTGGGTATTTCGGCGGAACCAGTTGGGCGTCTCTGGGGCCGATCGGGTTGTCTTTGCTGGCGGATATTAATAACGACAATGCTGTTGATCTGGCGGACATGGCTCAGTTGGCACAATGCTGGCTTGTAAGTGAGGCTGAGGCTGTCGGCGATCTTAATCGCAATGGAATTGTTAATCTTGATGACTTCGCTTTGCTGGCAAAATAGCGCCGACAAAAAACCTCAAAGCTGTGGACTGGCGGATTGTGGAGGCTTAAAAAAATTCGGTCAGTTTGAGTAAGTTGTATATTTACTGTTTTATTTTTTCTTGGCTTTTGCTTTTTTGGGTTTTGGTTTTGGTCTTTCAAGTATTACACCCATTTTGCCCAATTCGCTTGCAACATCTGCCTGTGTTGGGTCAAGCTCAAAGCTTTTGATAAGATATTGTCTCGCACTTTCTTTGTTGTCTTTTTTGAGGTAGAACATTCCCAGGCCTCGATTTAATTCTACGGAATCGGGGAATTTTGCTATCCCACTTTTGTAGCTTCTTACCACATATTTATCAAGTCCTTCGTCTTCTAACGCTTTGGAAAGTGTTAATGGGCCTTCGATATTGCCTACGTTTTGGTTTATGTACATTTCCGCAGCGACATCAGCTTTGGCAGATTGGCCTTTGTTGACGAGAGCTTTTAGTTTTGCTGCCTGAGTTTGCCAGTGAGCGGGGTCAAAGCTCAGTGCGACATCATATTCGTAGAGTGCCTTTTGCCATTGCTTTTCAGATGCGTATATTTTCCCGAGTTTGTAATGAGCATTGGCATTTTTGTAATTTTTCCCTATTTTGGTAAGCAGGCGATTCTTATTAATTTCTTTTATCGAATCGGTGCCCGTTTTTTGCTCTACGGTGCAACCAAAACCAAAAAAGATGTAAACCAATACCGCCAGGCTTATCATAATAGCTCTAATTTTCATTTTTTGCCTCCACAATAAACAATCCTTGTTTTATGTTTTTGCTGCTAAGTCATCGAGACAAAACCGCTTAAAAATGTCACAGCCATTTTGACAATGTTTGTAGGCCTTTGCAAGGGAAAATTGAATAATAAATAATTTCATTTTACCCGTTTTTCGGACTGGGCATGTTCGTATCCCATAATCGAATCTTTTATTGTGGCTGTAAATATAAGAAGGCTTGTCGGGCAGATTTGTTTCAATTATTCCGGGAATTTTTTAGAATTTCTGATTTTTTGCAGATTCCGGCAATATATATAGCTCTTGGCGCAGTTATTTCCGTTTTTTTGTGCAAAAAACAGAGGTGGTCTTCCGATAATGGTATTAAAGTCGTGCATATTAACAGGAAAGATCGGTATATGACAGATTGGAAGCAGATCTTAGATGATAATGCCCATTCGCTGTGGCAGGTGGTTTATCAGCTTTTAAGCAATTCACATGAAGCTTCGGAGTGTTTCAAAGAGGCATTTATCAGCGTCTATGAAGAATCGACACAAAGGCCCATCCGAGACAACAACATATACCCAAATATAGCAAAGGCTGCGATCGGCAAAGCTCTCGACAAACTGCACCAGCGTTTCCAAAGTAAATCAGCCAGACAAGACGCTACTGATATGGTAATAATACCTACGAATGGCCCGAAGCCTTTAGCGAAAATCGAATCGCAGGAGTTAGCTGGTCGATTAAGAAAAGCACTTAGTCAGGTGCCTGCGCAGAAAGCGCAGATATTCTGTTTGGCGAAATTCGTAGGGCTTAGCAATAAACAAATCGCAAAGACTTACGGTTTAAATAAAAAAGCTGTCACGGTATTGATCCATCAGACAAAAGAAAAATTGGCTTGTTTTTTGGAGTTACGCGACGAAGAAAGAAAGCTTGGTGAAAACAAGAATATTGTCAACGATGCGGTCGCAGCGATAAAGCAGGAATCTGTTTCAACCAATCCGCCTGGCAAAACCCTGCACGACATTACCAAAATTTTGCCTGTGTCTGCGGAGCCTCAACTTTCAGAAGCTATGCAGAAAAAAAATAAGATCGTCCGTCGGATAAAAGCTCTTAACAAATTCAGAATAATAGCTGCCATAGTAGTATTGGCTGGGGCGGTAATAGCAGCAAAACTTTTTACCTTTATTCAGCAAAAGCAACTTGAAAAAGCCAATGAAAATTCTAATTTGGTTGTTACAAAACCCGCGGGGCTCAAATCTGATATTGATAAAGCTGATGATATTGACAGCCTTGACGATTCTGCTGAAATAGAATTCGCAAAGGTAATGGAAAGTTTTACCACAGGTGACGCCAATGGCATTACCCGTTTATTTGAAGGCGATAATCTTCTAAACAGAATCATTCTGGCAAAATTCCTTGGCGAAATGGGTGATGAAAAATCCATACAAACGCTGGAGCTGTTTTATAACGATACAAGGGATCAGCTGCGAGGCAAAATCGAACCTAATCCGTTTTTAGATGCTATCGAGAAAATACAGGCTCGCCTGGGATACGAAGAGGTTAAAATCGCTGAGCCTGAAGAGGCAAATACTCCTGCCGCTGTCAAAGAACCACAAAAAACTATTGAGCCTGAAAAGCAACGGGACATAACGGGCGATGTAGTAAGCATTGAGGGCTACGCAGCAGAAAACGCTGATGTTATAGTTTCTAATGCAGCAAATCCCGCAATGATTGTCAACGGCCAAGTTGCAGATGGCAGCGGCCTGGAAATAACAACAACTGATTCGCAAGGGAAATTCGTTTTTGCAGAAATTGAAAATGACAGTCTGATAACTGTAATACATGAGCTTGGTTTTGGGGAAATTACTAAACAAGCTCTCCAGCAAGACCCGACCGTTGTTTTAACCGGCTGGGGATATGTCACGGGACAACTGCTGATTGAAAATGCGCCTGCTTCTAATCAGGC
>JAGLTN010000251.1 GCA_023135255.1 Planctomycetota bacterium | reverse complement strand
CGACAAAATTGCTTCCGCCGTGGAATCTATGACCAATGAAACCTTCAGTTGTTTTATTCTGCACAACAGAGCCCAATGCTGCCAGGACGGATGGGCTGCATTGGTTTTCCGCTGCTATGAGTTGAATAGTGTTTAGCTGTCGGTCGTACTCTTTTCTTATCAGTGCATAGACATCAGCATCGCTTTTCAGTAAAGAATTTATAATGTTCTGATGGTACTGTTCAAAGTTGAGCCTTGCCGGTAGCTTTGATGAAACCACTTCATATACATCCTTGTCAGATGTTTTAACATCGCTGCCGTGTCTTTCGATGGTTCTTTTTTGGTTCATCCTAAACCCACTTTTTCATACTATTGCCGTGTCGAATTTATTTAGATAATATAGTCTATAAGATTTCTTAAGTCATTGAAAGTAATATATAAAGCAAATGCCAACACTGCAGCCAGCCCGGCATAGAGAAAATACATCTGCACCTTTTCATTTACTGGTGAGCCTTTAATTTTTTCAATAGCCAAAAATACGATATGCCCGCCATCGAACGGCAATAATGGCAGAGCGTTAAATACTGCGATACAAGCGCTGATCAGGCCTATAAAGTTCATATAATAGACTAGCGGATAGTCTTTTATTATTCGATAGCTCATTGTGACAATTCCTACAGGCCCGGAAAGATATTTCGGGCTTACATAGCCGAAAATAAGACTTTTCAGTGTCTGGTAGGAGTTTACGATGAACATTTCCGTAGAGCGGTATCCCATTGCTATCGCATTTACAGGCCCGGTGGCTTTATATAATCTTTCCAAAGGTTCAAACGGTATGATGCTCTGGAAAACTGATTCTATTGGTTTAAAGTTTTCAACTGCTGAAAGATCCAGCATTACATCGCCTGCGATTTCGTCATTAAGCCTGTAATCAATAGTTAATTTTTGGTCGGAGTTCTGGTTGATTATTCTTGCGATGTCGAAAAAGTTTGATACTTCTATTCCGTCAACAGCGGTTATCGTTGCGCCGTCGGGTATGTCGAGTTTTGCAAAGCCGTTATTGGGGTCTGTTGTTTTAGCTACAACAGCATTATTAACGTCAAGATCTAATCCGATACCTATAACGACTCTTTTTTCTTTGTTTTTTTCTGGTATTGTTGTAATTGTCAACAGTTGATCTTTGCCAGCTTCATCTTTTCTGATAACGCCAACATCGAGTGGTTTTTTGTCAAAATTCGCAACGATATCTCTCATCTGCTTATATGTCGGATTATCAGTCTCTGCGATCCTGACAATGACATCGCCGGTCTTAAGGTTATTATCTTTGGTAACACCGACAATTTTTAGCCTTGGAACCATTGAGCAGAGATTGCCGAGAGTTTTTTCATCCAGACTTGAACCTGTTCTCAGGTTCAGGGTCAATTTTATATCAGCATGTATGGGCTGTGGTCTGTTTGTTTCGGGGTTTATCCTGTCAGCAAGGACAGCTACCTGCGGATTTAAAGCAGATGCTGTTATTTTTTCAAGCTCAAGATAATTCTGTATATCCTGACCGCCGACAGCTTTTATTACATCGCCGGGCAAAAGTCCTGTTTGAGCCAGCATTTCGTTTGGGTCATCGACTTTTGAAATTTCCAGAGTCAAAGGTGAGAAAATTCCAAAAGCTTTCAGCCCGCCCTGCTTACTGGCTACCGGGACAATACTGTATTCTGCTGTTGAATTGTCGAGATGTTTAACTTTTAGCTCTACCGGTTCATTAGGCCCTGCCATCGTGGCAGCCATCGCAAGATTCATGAATTGCAGGTCCCTGGTTTCTCCATTGATGGAAATGACCTCATCGCCTGCGACCAGACCTGCTTTTGCTGCCGGTGAATCAGGTCGAACTCCTCCGACAACAGCGGGCATTTGCTTGATTCCGATGAGAAATACTACCATGAAAATGATTACAGCACTTATTACGTTAGACGTGACACCAGCCGCGATAACAGCCATTCTGATCCAGACGGGTTTATTCGCGTACGATCTTGGGTCGTCACTTTTCCCCACCTCTTTGGTGTCTTCCTGGCCTAACATTTTTACAAAACCGCCGAAAGGTATCAGACCGATACGGTATTCGGTTTCACCTGGTTTTGCTTTTTTACCTATGGTGAATTGATAGAGACAAGATTCGCTTTCTATGTCACCTTCTTTGCTTACTTTCGGGATCAGTTTAATGACAAAGCCTTTTTCAGTTCTCTTTACCGTCAGCAGTATTGGCGGAAAGCCTATCGAAAATGCTTCGACTTTTATCCCGCTGAATTTAGCAACGCTGAAATGACCAAGCTCATGGATTATGATTACTAATCCGATGCCGATCAATGAGAACATGATGTTTTTGAAAACCGTAAAATTGGTAGCGACAAAGGAAATAATCGCAATTATGAGCAGCAATTTTACTATCAGGTTAAGCTTCTTATTTAATAAACCTCTTGGTTCAGGCATTGAATGACCTCTCTTCTTGCCCATTGGTCAGCTTCGATCAACTGCTCCAAGCTGACATCTGTCTGGGCGTTATGTTTATTAAGACAATGTTCAATTAATTCGACTATAGTAACAAACTTTATATTACCAGCAAGAAATTGTTCGACAGCTGCTTCATTGGCTCCGTTAAAAACAGCGGCAGCAGAGCCGGCAGTTTTAGCTACCTCAATTCCCAATGCCAACGCCCGAAAAACTTCCAGATTCGGCTTCTCAAAGGTCAGTGTGCCAAGTTGCTCGAGCTTTAAGTGCTCAGATATACCAGCTACCCTGTTCGGATACGTCAAAGCATATTGTATAGGCAGCTTCATATCAGGCATTCCTAACTGGGCGACCATTGACCCGTCAACAAATTCCACCAGAGAATGTACTATCGACTGCGGATGGACAAGGACCTCTATCTTTGAAGCTTCGATATCAAACAGCCAGCGTGCTTCGATGATTTCCAGGGCTTTGTTCATCATTGTTGCGGAATCTATCGTTATCTTAGGCCCCATGTTCCATGTAGGGTGGTCAAGTGCTTGTTTTAAAGTGACATTTTCAATATCAGCTTTGGTAGCACCGCGGAAAGGTCCTCCAGAGGCAGTTAAAATTATTCGGCTTACCTCATCAGCTCTGCCCGATTGAATTGCCTGAAAAATTGCGGAATGTTCGCTATCCACAGGCAGTATCTCAGCATTATTGGCAGATACGGTTTCTGTTAAAAGTTTACCGGCGATAACCAAAGGCTCTTTATTCGCGATAGCCAGTCTTTTGCCGCATTTCGCACCTGCTAATACCGCCGGCAGCCCCGCAGCACCGACAACAGCGGTTATTAATGTGTCAACTTCTGACAGCTGGGCTATCTGCACCATTGAATCGGCCCCTGTGAGTATCTCTACCTTTAGACCATCAAGCTCGTCAACCAACTCTTTGTAATAATCGGCATCGGTGACAGCAATATAGCGTGGGTGGTATTGTTTCGCCTGGGCAGCTAAGAGCTTTACACTACTGTTAGCTGTAATCGCCAGGATATTGTATTCCGGGCCTAGTGCGTCGATGACTTTGAGCGCATTTTCACCGATAGAACCTGTGGAACCTAAAATAGCAATATTTTTGGCCATTTATTAATTAAAATCCGCCCCTTAAAAACAGAGCGAAACAACCTTCTAA
>JAGLTN010000250.1 GCA_023135255.1 Planctomycetota bacterium | reverse complement strand
CATCTGTGCCCGACGGCCGCCATCCGGCCCATCAGTCTGGATGAACGACAGGGCAAAGGCGAATTTGCCGACCGGGGCCCGATTACCATCGGAACAGCCTTCATCGACCGGGGCCGCTGCCTGCCCTGGGCCATGGACAGGCCCTGCATCGTCTGCCAGGAAAACTGCCCGGTAAGCCCAAAGGCAATACACACTTTCGACTATTTTAAAACCGTAAGAGACGGCAAATTCACCGTCAAAAACGCAACCGCAACTACGATAGAAACAGTTCAAAGCAGTATGACAGCGGACAAATTCAGCTCCGGCGATTATTACTGCACAATAGGCAAGGAAAAACCGAGAAAGATCGTTGCTAACAGCAAAAACAAAATAGAAATAGAACCCAGCGAGAAATTTACAAACATTCCTGCCAAAGCCGACGTATTTGAAATACAGATATACCTCCAGGGCCCGGAGGTTGATATTGAAAAATGTAACGGTTGCGGTATATGCGAACATGAATGCCCGGTTACCGGTTTAAGGGCCATCAGGATTACCGCTGAAGGAGAAACAAGAAACAGTGACAGAGGATTGTTGCTTTAAACGCCTGTTTTAGGAAGTGATAAAATGAAGGAAAAGAAAAACCTTATTAACAGAAGAAATCTGTTAAAAAGCTTTGGCATCGCTGGGTTGGGTTCGGTTATCGCAAGAGCAGAAGATATTGCGCCAAAAATAAAAGAGCAGGAAAAAGATAAAAAAAGCAAAAACCCGCAAGTGCCAAGAAGAGTACTCGGCAAAACAGGTGTAAGCGTTTCAACCTTAGCACTTGGAACATTGTTTAATGTTATCGAAAACCAGATAATGTTGCGCAAAGCTCTGCAATGGGGCGTTAATTACTGGGACACCGCATACGGGTATACCGGCGGCAACAGCGAGCTTGGAATTGGTAAATTCTTCAAGAAAAATCCTGAAAAACGTAAAGAAGTATTCCTTGTCAGCAAGGCCTCAGGTGCAAAAAATGCAGAGGACGCTGAAAGCCGACTCCAGGAATCGCTCAAAAGATTAAACACCGATTATATCGACCTGTATTATGGCGTGCATGTTTTAAATGACATTTCACAGATGTCCGATGAGCTTATCAAATGGGGCGAATCCGCGAAGAAACGCAAACTCATAAAACATTTTGGTTTCAGCACTCATAAAAACATGGCTGACAACCTGATGGCAGCTTCAAAGATGAAAGGCATTGACGCTATCCTGTCGACATACAACTTCCGCCTTACAAAAGATCAGAAAATGCAGGACGCGATACAGGCATGCCACGAAGCCGGCATCGGATTAACCGCGATGAAAACTCAAGGCGTGAAAATCGAGACCAGTGAAGACAAAGAGCTAACCGAACATTTTCTAAGCAGAGGCTTTACCGAGGGACAGGCAAAAATAAAAATGGTACTCGAAGACAAAAGGATCGCTTCGGCATGTGTAGGCAGAGGCAATCTAAGTCACCTTATACAAAACATCGCAGCTGTACTCGATAAGACAAAACTCGCGAAAGAAGATTTTGACTTCTTTGAACAATACGCACAAAAAACATGTGACGGCTACTGCACTGCTTGCGGCCATATTTGCGATTCAGTGCTGACCGATAGCCCTTATACAAGTGAAATACTGCGGTACATGATGTACTATAACAGTTACGGCGAGCCTGACTACGCAAGAGAGCTTTTCGCAAAGATACCTGCCGACGTAAGAAACAATCTTCTTAATATTGATTATAACCAAGCAGAAAAACGCTGTCCGCAGAATCTGCCTATCGCAAAGATCATTGCCGAGGCTGTTGAAAAACTTGCATGATAAACTTCATGGAAAATAACAAATTGAAAATAGACAGAAGAACTTTTATCAGCAAAACCGCTGCTGCCGGCGCAGGGTTCGTCCTTGCCGGCAATCAACTCGATATTTTAGCGAAAGAAAAAAATACCCTGACAGTTCCCAAACGAAAACTCGGCAAAACCGGTATAGAAATATCGACACTCGGTCTCGGCGGGGAGTTCAACTTTCTCGATAACCAGATAATCCTCAGAAAAGCCTATGACGCAGGTGCCACATTCTGGGACACAGCCCCCTTCTATGGCGGAGGCAACAGCGAGCTTGGTATCGGTAAATTTTTTGAGAGGAAGCCCGATGCGCGTAAAAATGTTTTGATATCCACAAAAGGATCGAGAGCCAAAGACATCAAAGACGCCGACAGAATCTTTCACAAATCCCTTCAAAGAATGAAAACTGACTATGTCGATCTTTACTGCAGTGTCCATGGTCTGGGAAAAATCGATCAGTTAACCGATGATATGAAAAACTGGGCTAAAAACGCCAAAGCCAAGGGGCTGATAAAGGCATTTGGATTCAGCACTCACAGGAATATGGCAGAGAACCTTCGCCGCGCTGCGAAACTCGGTTGGGTAGATTTTGTAATGACCAGCTACAATTTCAGACTCATGCAGGACGATAAAATCAATCAGGCAATAGAGGCCTGTCACAAAGCGGGCGTAGGCGTAATCGCGATGAAGACCCAGGGACACAGCCCGGGCAAATATATTGATGCCAATCAGGAACTTGAATCAAAGGCAGATAAAAAGGTTGTTGAGCACTTTTTGAAAATCGGCTTTAACAAAGGACAGGCGAAAATAAAAGCGGTCCTCAAAAACCCAGCTATCAGCTGCGTTTGTGTAGCGTGTAAGAACATCTCAATACTCAATTCAAATATCCAGGCTGTCAAAGAGCTTTCAAAACTGACTGACTGTGATATGAACGTATTAAAAGAATATGCTCTGACGACCTGCCGAGGTTACTGCATCGGTTGCGGACGATGTGAAAAGATTTTCCCCGAAACTCCTTATATCACAGATACTATGCGGTTTTTGATGTACCACGACAGTTATGGCGAAACAGCAAGAGCCAAAGAGCTGTTCGCGCAGATCCCTGCTGATATTAAAGCCAAAATGACCAAAATCAACTACAGACCCGCAGAGGAAACCTGCCCGCAAAATCTGCCAATTACCCAAATACTCGCCCAGGCAACAAAAAGATTGTCGTAAAAAATATCACCAAAAATAAGCCGTAACTGCTTTGCACCAAAGCACTTAAAAATCAACAATAATTTTTCTCTTGAATCAGCCATGCCTTTTTTGATATAATCAGACCATCGGGAAAGACATAATATTTGTTTTTAGAAGTGGGAGTTTAGAAATGGCTGAAATGAAGAAATTTTACTACGAAAAATGGATACCTTTTACAATTAACAAAAGACGCATCCTGATTCTTGCGATCGCGAGTTACATCAGTTTGTGCTGATTCAAATTTTTTGTTTCTAATAGTTTACTAATAACCAAAGCCGCTTACATCAAGCGGCTTTTTTAGTGCGCTTATATGTTGACTTTTGGCAGAAATAAAATTAGGCTTAGCCCTTTGAAAATTGACATGGAGAATTATTATTATGCCATTCACACCTTATCATTTTGGACCAAGTGGCTTTGTCGCCCTTACTTTCAGAAAATGGATCGATGTGCCCGTTTTTATGCTGGCCAATATTGCCGTTGATATTGAAGTTCTCGTTATCGCATCTTTAGGCTGGGGTTGGCCTTACCACAGATTCTGTCACAGCCTTGCCGGTGGGATCGTTGTTGGGATCGCACTTGGGCTGTTAGCATATCCGTTTAGGCCTTTTTTTAAATGGGCGATGAACCTTATCAAACTGCCCTACCAGAGCAGCTTGAAAAAATTAATAATCTCCGGCATCTTAGGGGCCTGGCTGCATATACTTATTGACGCAGTATACCACTGGGACTTGCGAATATTCTGGCCTTTAAAAGATAGGTATTTATATCATCTCTTAACAAAGCACCAGGTCAAACTCGGCTGTCTCATATTCTGGGTGCTGATGATAATCCCCTTTATTCTCTGCGTAAGACAATATTACAAAAAGAAAACCTCAAAAAAACCACAAACCAGCAATAATCAATAACGGCTTGCCTATTTGTCATTTCTAACGTATAATGCCGGTTTAAAATTTACTGGTTTCCGGGAAATAATGATATGTCAGAAGAAATAAAAGAGCAATTGAAGCAGTTAAGACGCGGCACAGCCGATGTTATCAGCGAAAAAGAGTTGCGGGAAAAATTAGCTAAATCAGCTCAGCAGTCAAAGCCTTTGCGTATCAAGCTTGGTCTGGATCCGACATCGCCTGATATTCATCTTGGCCATACCGTCGTTCTGCGGAAGATGAGACAGTTTCAGGATATGGGCCACACAGCGGTTCTTATCATCGGCGATTACACCGCAAGGATCGGCGACCCAACCGGACGCAACAGTACCCGCCCTGTTCTCTCGCCGCAGCAGATCGACAAAAATGCTAAAACGTATTTTGAGCAGGCCGGCAAAATTCTCGACACCAGTAAAGGCAAACTGGAAATCAGGTATAACAGCGAATGGCTTAGCGATCTGAAACTTGCTGATGTCATAAAGCTTACCGGTGTGATGACAGTTGCAAGAATGATGGAGAGGGATACTTTTGAGATAAGATATAAAAAAGGCGACCCCATCGGGCTCCATGAATTTTTATATCCGCTGATGCAAGGCTATGACTCGGTGATGATAAAAAGCGATGTCGAACTTGGAGGCACAGACCAGACGTTTAATAACCTCGTCGGCAGAGATCTGCAAAGACTCGACGACCAGGCCCCTCAAATCGTTATGACAATGCCTATATTGGTAGGCCTTGACGGCACTGAAAAAATGAGCAAATCCAAAGGCAATTATATAGGCGTAACCGATGAGCCTAAAGATATGTTCGGAAAAGTGATGAGTATTCCTGATGAACTGATGGAAAATTATTTCACGCTTTTAACTGATATCTCCGAAGCAAAAATAGCTGAGCTGACAGACGCCTCTAAAACGCATCCAAAAGAAGCTAAAGTTACTCTCGGCAAGATCATCGTAAATCAGTTTTATGATGAACAGGCAGCGGTAATGGCAGCGGAAGAATTTGAAAAGGTCTTCGCTAAGGGTCAGATGCCGGACGATATGCCGGAAGTTGAAATCACAGCAAAGCCGATCCTGGTAAATAAACTTCTCCTGACGTGTAAACTGGTATCCTCAGGCGGCGAGGGTAAACGCATGATCAAACAGTCTGCGGTCAGCATCAACAGTCAAAAAATAACCGACCCGACAATGGAAATGACGCCAAAAGATGGTATGATATTACAGGTAGGCAAACGGAAATTCGCAAAATTGAAAGTTCTATAAAATGAAAATACCTGAATTAAAAAATCCGGCAAAATATACTGGTCTTTATATCGTTGACTTCGGCGATTTTTCGAGTACCGGCTTTACTGCTAAGGAAGTAGCCCAGTTAATAGAAAGCGAAAAGTATAAAGACTGCAAAGTCTATAAGATACACAATGCATATCCCAACGGCAAAGTTGAGCTCAGGGGCGTGCAAAAAGAAATATTTCAGCTCGAATCCGGAATGTTTTTCTACAGCTATGACCAAATAAGTGCAACGAAAGATTATAAAAACATGGTAGCTTTAGCAGTCAAAACTGCCCCGCCTTGCCAAAGTAAAACAGAGCTTTCAAAATACGAAGATGGCAAATATGTCATCGCTTATATATACCCCGCTGAATATGAAGACGAAGTAAGCCAATGGTTGATCGAAGGCGATTATAAAACCAAAGGCCCCGCAGAGGGTGGAACCAGCGCAGTTGGGAGATATTACGATAGCAAAATTGAAACCATTGAAACTCATCAGCTCTTTGCCGCTGATACCCTTCAAAGTCGAACCGGTATCGAATTGGTTGAGAATCTAAAAGTTGCGCTGCAAAGATAGTCTTTCGCTCATTTAACCTGGAATAGTAAAATGGCCCGTCAAAAGAAAAAAAATAAATTCGTCGGGTTCTGGGCTGCTGTCCTGCTGCGTTTTTCCAGCAGAAAAAAACATCCAATTACCGGGCAGGATCTAAAAAAAACTGAATTCAAAACTGACAGCCGAGCTATCGGGGTAAATTTCAACGATAAGATACGCCGGGTTTTCAGACCAAAATGGCTTAAAAAACACACCCAGTCAAAATAATTTTCAAACCTTTGACGCTTCCAATCGTATTAATTAATGCAAGCGAAAAGTTTTGCAGCTGGTGAAAATGACTCTCTCCTCTCCGGTATCGCCCTGTTAACAACGGGGCGATACTTGTATGCAAATCGGAGATAGACCTTATTAAAGGCCTTTGCCGCAGCATTTTTTGTACTTCTTACCTGAGCCGCAAGGACATGGGGCGTTCCTGCCGACTTTAGGTGTTTCAATTTTGATCTGCTTTGTTCTTCTTTCACCCTGAGGCACCTGTGCGGCAGCTCTTTGTTTTTCCGCCATTGCAAACTGGCTGACTTCATCGTGGGCAGCCTGGCTGACGTTCCAGACGCTTTTAGATTTCGTACCGGCTTCAAGGTGAACCTTGAAAACAATATCTGTGATTCGCCCTTCGATAGTTTCGAGCATCTCCTGGAACATCCGATAGCCTTCACGTTTGTACTCGGTCTTAGGGTCTTTTTCCGCAAACGACCGCATCCAGATACTATCTTTGACATGGTCCATATTACGCAGCTGATCTTTCCACGCTGAGTCATAAACCTGCAGCAGAATATACCTTTCCAGATCGCTAAGCTCTTTGCGCATGGATTCATTAGCCGCTCGATAAATTTCCCCGCCATCTTCTGTGATATCATCGGCAGTTAAAGATGCCTCGAACCTGTCATTGAACCAGTCGATAAATTCATCCCGCCCCAAAGAATTCTTTCTATCATCAATTATCTGCTCTAACTTTCCATCGTTATAGCTCTGGCTAAGTTCGAGCAATTGTCGATGCAGCTTTTGCGGGGTAATGTCCTGCAATTTCCCGGCAGAAAGATCCGCATCATATTTTTTATTTGCCCATGTCGCCAAAGTTTCATAGCCATAGATATTGGGCCCTGACGGTCCAAACACCATGCTCATCGCAAATTCGACAGGGTATTCGATCTCCCTTTGTTTATATTTTTCGTCACCCTTTTCAACAAGCAGATCATGTACCTCTTGAGATTTTAGGCCTTTTAATTTTTCGATGTCGAGCTTTATATCAAATCGGCCCTGCGCCCAGTCAAGAAGTGTGCGAACTTTAAAATCAGCTTTTAGAAACTCCACTAAAGTAGAGCAGTCTTTTTTCTCAACCTGCTCAGCAGATGCTTCGATCAACTGCTCTTCAATTTCCTCAGGCGAAAGATTTTTTATTTTAGATGGGCCAAGATTAACCTTAAAGCTGCTCATTGCCCATTTCGACAGTCCGGCAGTATCCCATGATGACGGGTCGCTGTAATCTTCCAGATATTCACCGATAGAAAGTGAAATATTATTGGCAACGTCAGCTTTGGCAAGTTTCTTAATTTCAAACTCAATATCGCCAAGCTCCAGCCCTTTAATGTCAGGGGCTCTCAGATCAACGCCGAAATTCTTCGCCGACCATTCAGCAATACAGATATAAGGATAATCATCTTTTAAAATAGTATCGCAGCTTTTGGTTATCGCCGCTTCGATCATTTCCTGAATGATGCTCTTGAGACCAACGCCGGCGAGAATGTTTTTCCTTCTCGAATAGAAAATATTCCTCTGGTAATCCATTACCTCGTCATATTCGAGAACGCTTTTACGCATCTCGTAATTTCGCTGTTCAACTTTCTTCTGTACCTTGGCGATCTGCTTACTGATAAAAGGATGGTATATCGGCTCACCTTCCTCCCAACCGACCATGCTTAACAGCTTCGGTATTTTTTCTCCACCAAAATAAATCAGTATCTCATCATCAAAACTCAAAAAGAACTGACTTGAACCGGCATCGCCCTGTCTGCCGCATCGACCTCTAAGCTGATTGTCGATTCTGCGGGCTTCATGTCTTTCAGTACCAAGAATATGCAAACCGCCGATCTTGGCAACACCTTCGCCGAGCTTGATATCAGTACCTCTACCAGCCATATTAGTAGCGATGGTGACATTGCCTCTCATTTGCCCATTTCTTGTCTTATGCTGGAAACCTGCTTTTGCTACAATAACAGCTTCTCTTTCGTGCTGCTTGGCGTTGAGGACTTCATGGTCCAGACCATATTTTTTGTCAAGTGCATTTGAGATAGCTTCACTTTTTTCGATGCTGACAGTACCAACAAGAACAGGCCTGCCCAGAGAGCTTACCTCGTGTATCTCATCTACGATAGCATTGAATTTTTCCCGCATAGTTTTATAAATAACATCATTGCGATCATCCCTGATACAAGGCTGGTTTGTCGGAATAACAATAACATCCAGGCCGTATATACTCATTAGCTCATCAGCTTCGGTTTCTGCGGTACCGGTCATACCGGCAAGCTGCTCATAAAGCTTAAAGAAATTCTGCAATGTCACGGTGGCAAGAGTCTGACTTTCTTCTTTTACAGTCACCGCCTCCTTAGCCTCAACCGCCTGGTGCAAACCATCTGACCATTGACGCCCTTCCATAAGCCTGCCCGTAAATTCATCGACTATGACAACCTTACCATCTATAACGACATAGTCTTTTTCTCTCTCAAATGTAACATGCGCCCGCAGACTTTGTTCAAGAAGGTGAGGCCATTCCATATTCGAGCCGGTAAAAAACGAACCAACACCCGCGATCTCCTGTGCCGAACCAATACCTTCATGAGTAAGATGTACAGATTTTTTGTCATACTCAACTTCGTAATACTGAGTAATACTCATTATCCGCTGGGATGCCGAATCCATTTCCTGCTGAGCTTTTTCAATTACCTGTTGAGCTTTTTCAATTCTTTCAGGATTCTTTTCTTTTTTAGCTTCAGCTATTTCTCCATGAGCATTTGCTATTATTTTTTCACAGCTGTCAATTTTATTCTTTACGCTGTCATAGATGCTCTGCTGTGACATGAGTTTCCTGGAGACCTGGTCAGCTTTTTTATACCTGGTGACATCATCGAATGCCGGACCTGATATGATCAAAGGAGTTCTTGCCTCATCGATCAGAATTGAATCAACCTCATCGATCAAAGCATATTCCAGATTGCCCTGCACCATTTGCCCAAGTGATATTTTCATATTGTCACGCAGATAGTCAAAGCCGAACTCGTTATTTGTGCCGTAAGTTATATCACTTTCGTACTGCTGCTTTCTGACCTCGCCTGCGGTATCCTGGTCTGCCTGTATCGCACCAACTGTCAAACCGAGAAACTCGTACACAGGCCCCATCCACTCGGCATCACGTTTTGCAAGATAGTCATTTACCGTAACAATATGAACTTTTTTACCGCTCAGGTAAACCAGATATGCTGCTAATGTAGCGACAAGCGTTTTGCCCTCACCGGTTGCCATTTCTGCTACTTTGCCCTGATAAAGAACATTACCGCCGACAAGCTGAACATCAAAATGTCTCATCTGAATATTTCTTCTGGCTACTTCTCTTACAACAGCAAAAGCCTGTGGAAGTATCTCGTCAGGTGCCGTGCCATTGTTGAGCATAGCTTTAAATTCCGCGGTCTTACCCCTGAGCTGCTCATCGCTAAGTTGCTCTATCTCTGATTCGAACTCCCCCGCCTGCAAAGCAATGTTCATGTAAGCTTTAACGATACGCTGATTACGAGAACCGAATATCTTAACGAGAATTTTGCTGAACTTTTCAAATGCCATAGATACTAATCCCAATTGAATTTTACCATTTATCCGCGGGTATCCCAATATGTCGGGACATTACCCTTAAGGGTATAGGCCAATCCAAAAATATAAACAGTCAGATAGTTATTTCGCTCTTGTAAGATATTCACCGGTTCGGGTGTCTATCCTGAGAATCTCACCAATTTTAATGAAAGGCGGAACCTGAACCACCAGACCAGTCTCAAGAGTCGCAGGCTTATACTGGTTGGTCGCAGTAGCGCCTTTAATTTCCGGTGCGGTATCCGTCACCTCAAGATCAACCGTATTCGGCAGATTCACTATTACAGGTTTGCCCTCATACATCGAAACTTCCAGCTCAGTATTAGGCTTAAGATATTTACTTCCATCGCCGAATGTTTCATCATCAAGGCTGAGCTGTTCATAATCAGCCGTATCCATCAAAACATGCTCACTACCTGCCGAGTAAAGATATTCGTATTTTCTCTTATCGAGATAGGCCTCTTCAACAGACTCATCGCTTCTAAGACGAATATTCTGAATAGAACCATCCTCCAGCTTCTTTATTTTTGTCTGGAAAACAGCACCGCCCTTGCCAAGTTTGACATGCTGATAATCAACGATCCAGTAAAGTTTGCCATCGACCAGTATAGTCTGGCCTTTCTTCATTTCCGATGCTTTCATTTATTACTCCAACAATAATCATTTCCAAAAAAAAACAAGCTATAAGTATCGCAAAATAAGGATAATATGTCAAGACATCTGTTTGGCTGGGATTTTGCTTGCATTAAAGCAGGTATTATGGTATAATTCTGGCGTTTTAATCGGAGGGGAGAGGTGGTCTGTGGCTCCCTCCCGTTTTTCTTATATATTTTTCAAAGATAATCTTTTAGGAGATTTTGTTATGAAAAAAATAATTTTAATTTTGGCTGTAGTTCTAATTGCATTTTCAAAAAAACAGGCTTTCGCGGCTTGTCCTTCTGCTGATTTGACAGGTGACTGTAAGATTAACTTCGATGATTTTGCGGTACTTGCATCGCAATGGCTGGATGAAGGCGTACCTGAACCAAACGGTATGGTCTGGGAGGATATTAACGACCCGGGTGTATCAGGCCATGAAGGCTTTATTGGCGAAATGAGTAAATACGAAACGACCAACGCTCAGTATTGCCAGTTCCTCAACGCCGCCTTGGCAACCGGTGATGTAATTGTTGATGTTAGTCATGTCAAAGGAGCCGATGGTTCAAATAGCGGTGTGGATTTTGTTGGTCAGACGTATTACTACCTTGATGGTCCTGGTTTTACTTACAATGAAGCGACCAACGGTGGAGCAGCAAGGATAAACTTCAGTGGTGGTGTATTCACCGTTGACAGCGGCTTTGATAATCATCCTGTAACCTATGTAAGCTGGTATGGTTCAACAGCTTTTTGCAACTATTACGGGTACAGACTGCCTACCGAATGGCAGTGGCAGGCAGTAGCTGACTATGACGGAAGTTACACTTATGGTTGCGGCACAAGCATCAATAACAATATTGCTAACTATTCTGGTTCGACACATCCTGATGGCACTACTGTTGTTGGCAGTTTCGGTACTTACGGTTACGGAATGTGCGATATGGCAGGCAATGTTTTGGAATGGACAGACAGCCTCTATCTTGGCGGCAGCGATCGTATCATCCGCAGCAGCCACTGGTACAACGGCGACATCTACTGTACTGTTGCGTGGATGAACATCGGCATCCCTCACAACACGAGCTATACCGTAGGATTTCGTGTATGTCGTTGAGTTCTGTTTCTCGCATGGCGGTACGACCAAAATGTAATTGCAAGGAATGTTGTTTGGTGATGACCGATGGCAGCTATAAAATTGGTTTGCCGGAAATAATTCTCACACACCACAAAAAGCTGCGAAAAAGAAAAAATTCTTGACAATTAAAGGCCGTTTTGGTATAATGCCTACTTCGAGCGGAGATTTATCGCTTTTTAAGCCCTTTTAGATAGTTATAAAAAAACAAAGTACGGTTTTTGGAAACAATGTTTGAAGGTTAATTCTAATAATTAGAACTTTATTTTTAAGCTGGAAGGGATATTTTATGAAAAAGCACACTTTTGCTTTATTGGTTACACTGTCAATTCTACTAACAATAACCACCAATCTATTCGCCATGGGAGGCCCAACACAGGACGGCTCAGCTGAAACCCCCTACTTAATACAAGATTTCAACGATTTTCAAACTTTCCGCACCGACCCCAACTACTGGGCAAGCGAGGTGCATGTCCGCTTAGATTGTAATATTGATCTTGATCCGAATTTAGCCGGTAGAATGATATACATCCAAGCTCCAATTGCCGGCGATACTGATACAGACATTGCTTTTGAGGGCACAGCATACACAGGCAGTTTCGATGGCAACGACCATGTTATTAGTAATCTAACTGTAGATGGTGCATATTATTGCGGATTGTTTGGCAAAGCCGACTATGGCAGTTCTATCACAGACTTGAGTCTCGAAAACGCTTCAGTTACCGGCACGGGTTATTATGTAGCTGCTCTGGTGGGCTATAATGATTCTGGCAGTATCACAAGCAGTTATTCGAGCGGGCAGGTTACTGGAGATCGACATGTCGGCGGTCTGGTGGGCTGGAATGTTGATGGCATTATCAGCGAGAGTTTTGCCACCGGGGCGGTTAATGGCTTAGGTAGTCGTGTCGGCGGTCTGGTGGGCTGGAATTCTGGCATTATCAGCGAGAGTTATTCAACCGCCGCGGTTACTGGCGATAGTCATGTCGGGGGACTGGTGGGATATAATTACCATCATAGCAGTATCAGCAATAGTTATTCGACCGGCTCAGTCACTGGCGATAATGTTGTCGGCGGTCTGGTGGGCTATAATGATTCTGGCAGTATCACCAGCAGTTATTCGAGCGCCGAGGTTACTGGCGATTATTATGTCGGCGGTCTGGTGGGCTTGAATGATTCTGGCAGTATCAGCGAGAGTTTCGCCACCGCCGAGGTTAATGGCAGTAGTTGGGTCGGCGGTCTGGTGGGCAGGAATTATTCTGGCAGTATCACAAGCAGTTATTCGACCGGGGCGGTTAATGGCGATCATGGTGTTGGCGGTCTGGTGGGCTGGAATTATGGCAGTATCACCAGCAGTTATTCGACCGGGGCGGTTACCGGCAATATAATAGATGTCGGTGGGCTGGTCGGCTATAATGGTGGCAGCATTACCGGCAGTTTTTGGGATACTCAAACCAGTACAATGACTATAGGTATTGGCGATGGTACAACAACAGGTGCAACAGGCAAAACAACCGCGGAAATGAAAACAGCGAGCACATTTTTAGATGCGGGATGGGATTTGGTAAATGTATGGAATATCGAAGAAGCCCAGACATACCCGCTCTTAAGAAAGTACTCTGCATTTGATACTAATTATGATAATAAGATTAATTTTATAGATTTTGCAATCTTCGCAAACAATTGGCTTGATGGTGTTGAGCCAGAGCCTGAGCCGGAAGTAGATAATGATCCGCCGATGCCGAACCCGAGTCAGTGGCTGACGATGCCTTATGAAAATAGCGGCTATCACATAATGTCAGCGGTCACGGCTTCTGATGCTGCCACTGGCGGAAATGATCCGGTATGGTATAAATTTTATGTTGTCAGCGGTTTCGGCATGGACAGTCAATGGCAGCTTTCCAACGAATATATTTATCTGCATTCTGGTAATACTGCCTATCAAGTAATTACCTGCGACAGTATTCCAGGTACTGGACAGCCTAACCCTGCTAACTCGACTACGCCATCTGAACCGGGCGCAACGTATGGCGATTAAGTCTGTTGGTGGAAGTTTATGAACCATTGATCAAAAGCCCCGTGATTTCGCGGGGCTTTTGTTATTTTTGCGGCGGTTAATTAATCAAAGCGTTTTATTGTTTTGGAAAGAGCCTGATAAATACTACGCCGTGACTTGGTACTGGTGTTTCAAAGCTTTCGGAATATGTGCCGAGGTCTTTTTGACGCCAAAGGTCTCTTACCCTGAATTTACCATCAAGGCCGAGGTCTTTGAAATTTACTTCAGTATTTATGCTGACAGGTAAGTTAGGGTTAAAAAGACCTACCGCCCATGAGTGGTCGTGCATTTCTTTTGCCCATACTTCGTATTCAAAGGATTTATAAATTTGTCTTGCGGCTCTTCCAAGCGGGTCCTGGTTGACTTGAAGAACTTCTTCGTTAGTAATTAGGCTCATAGTGAAGTCGTCAATTTTTTCCAGATCGCAGCTTAACAATAAAGGCGATGCAAGCAAGCTCCACATGCTGATTTGTGTGTACTGCTCGTCGGCGGTTAATCTGCTGTCATGCCAGGTGCGGTCTTTTGTTCCGCACGTTAATCTTCCAACCATTAACATATCCGGGTCTATCCAGTGGCCGGCTCTGACGTATTCGGCGTATTCGTCTTGTCTAAAGGTAATCCATTTTACGTGCCCCCACTCGTCGTGCAAATCGTCTCCGGTTCTCCAGCACTGGCACAGCCTGGCCCATTCGGCAGATAATTCAAATGCTGCGCCGTTTGACAAGCTGAAAACCATATCTCTGCCGCAATCTTTTATCGCGTTGATGATTATTTTTGTATGCTTTACTGTGTTCGGTGACCAGTCGTATTTTACATAGTCTACGCCCCAGCGAGCCCACTCGAAAATATCGTTTCGTGTGTAGTCGTTTTTGCCGAATCTGAATTTACCGTTAGGGTTGTTGACCCATCTGCCGTCATCAAAGTTACTTGAACCGCCTGGGTATTCGCACCATGAAGTTACCCAGGGTGTTGAATAGAGACCGATTTTCAGGCCAAGTGAATGCACATAGTCACATAGGCCTTTCATGTCGGGGAATTTGTCGTTGCCTTGCAGGGATAGATTATTCGGGTCGCGTTTTCCCTGCCAGCAGGCATCGAGGTTTATGTAGCTGTAGCCATAGTCAGCCAGACCTGTATCAACCATTGCTTTTGCGGTTTGGCGGATGTTATCATCGTTTATTTTAGAACCGAGACAGTTCCAGCTGTTCCAACCCATCGGAGGGGTTAAGGCAATTTCGTCACCAACAATGATTTTTAATTCCTGGGTTGCTTTGCCTTTTTTATTCTTTGCGATGAGAGTTACTTTGTAACAGTCACGTTTTGTTAAACGTCCTGTAATTTGTCCGGTTTTTTTATTCAGCTTTAAGCCTTTTGGTAATTGCTTTGCGTCAAAGGTCATAGGTTTTTCACCCCTTGCTGCGATGGTGTATAAAAAGGGCGAACCATCTCTGACGCCGAAAACCTTTGGGCTGTTGATGTTCGGCTCAAGGCCTGGTTTGGGAGTTAATATGTATTTCTCTGCGGGCGTTGGTAATATAGATTTTGGTTTTTTGCCGGAATATTCAAATTTTGCATTAACCCAGTCTGCGTGGTCATAAGTGTGGCCATCCCAACCATCGGTAACTATTAAGATCAGCTGTTTTTTGCCCTTAAGGTCGAGGTCTATTTTTTTAGCGGGTTGTGATTTTTTCATAACACCGCTGCTATACTGTAATTGACCGTCAGAGATTATTATAAATTCAAGAGAAGCTTTATTGGGGTCGACTTCGTCATCGACACCTGCCAAAGCGGTGAATCTTTCGACGTTGCCGTCAAGAGCGATAGTGAAATAACCCCAGGCGTGTGTTCCTACGCCGTGATCGTATTTTATTCCGGCGATGCTTAGCTTGTTTTTGCCTACGGAAAGGTTTTTTTGGGAAGTCTCCCAACCGCTGACAGCTTTGCTGATATCGAGTTCATCAAGCCAGAGAGTTTCTGCGAATAAATTTTGTGACAATAGTGAGGCGGTTACAATTGCAATTATGAGATAATTAGTGAGTTTCATTTTTTTTGCATCTCCGGTTTTTTAATATGCAGGTTCTATATGTTTTCATGGGGGATATGATAAGAGTTGTTGGTGGAAATAACAAGTTTTGATAAAAAAAAGCTGCTAAAAGAACTTAGCAGCTTTTGGAATTTGAAAATGTAAAGTAATTTTATTTCTGGAATCTTGCTTTGGCCTGACCTATCAGGTAGAAACTGCCTGTTATGCAGATCAGGTCTTCTCTGCCTATAGCACTTGATGCGAGTTTTAATGCCTGACCAAGGCTGCTGGCAGATTGACACATTTTGCCGCATATTTCCGTGTACAGGTCTGCAAGCTCTATCGGCGAGACAGCCTTTGGTGAACTGCTTCTTGTAAATATCACTTTGTCAGCGCCATATTGCAGTTGGGTTAACATACCGGTTATATCTTTGTCGCTGTTACAGCCAAAGATAACTACCATTGAGTCATACGGTATATTTTGTCCGAGGGCATGTATCAAAGCTCGCAGGCTTGCTGCATTGTGGGCGGCGTCGATGATAATTCTCGGGTCCTGGCAAATCATTTCCATTCTGCCAGCCAGAGAAACTGCATTTAGACCTTCAATAACTTTTTCGTTGTCAATTTCATAGCCTGTACATTTTAACTTATCCAGCATTGCCAGGGCGAGACTGCAATTGATAGCCTGATGTTTGCCGTGCAAAGGAACCCTGACGTGCTCAAACTTGCTTGTCGGGGTAGTAAGGCATATCCTCGTATGCGGACCATGTTCTCTGGAAGTCTCAAATCGATAGGAAAAATCAATATCCAAACCGGTTACACTTAGCGGTGCTTTGACCTGCTGAGCTTGTGATTGCAGTACAAACAGGGCTTCGGGTTTTTGGTTAACCGTTACAACTGGTACGCCCTTCTTGAAGATACCGGCTTTTTCCGCAGCTATCTTGTCAATAGTATTTCCGAGCTGCTGCTGATGATCTATGCTAAGCGAGGTTATACCAACAACTTTCGGATTTATTACGTTTGTGCTGTCGAGTCTTCCTCCAAGGCCGGTTTCAATAACCGCGAGGTCGACTTCACTGTCAGCGAAGTACATAAATGCCAAAGTTGTCATTATTTCGAAGAAGCTTACATCTTCGGTTTTGGATATTTTTTCTATCGGCTTATAAATTCTGTTCATCAGATTGAGCATCTCGGATTCGGAAATCATTTCAGAATTCACAACGATCCTCTCGTGAAGATGAATCAGATGAGGGGACGTATATAAGCCGACCTTGTATCCATTAGACTCAAGCATTTTTGCAAGCATTGTTGCTGTTGAACCTTTGCCTTTTGTACCTGCTATATGGGCTGTAGTGAATTTATCTTGCGGATTGCCCACTAATTTGAGCAGATTTCTCATTCTGTCGAGGCTGAAAGTGGTTACGTTGTACCTTACCCGCGTTTCTTTCTCGTAATCAGTCTTTTCAGAAAGATACTTTATCGCCTGCTGATAGTTAGTAAAAGCCTTTTTGCTTTTGACTTTTGCTTTGGAGCTTTTAGCAACAGCTTTTTTAGTTACTTTCCTTACAGTCTTCTTTTTAGTTTTTTTAGTAGTTTTAGCCATAGGTTAATCAATTATATCATACAAAACTGGTCAAGTCAATTTTATCAGCCTTAAAACGCTGAAAAACTGTTATTAATAATAATTTTTACTGTCGTATATTTCTGATAACAAAAAACTTATGAAATAATGCCCTCAGTTAGACCATATTTGGCATTATTACCTATCTTAGCATTGAAATTAGCGAAATTTATACCCTTCAGGGTAAGAAATTTCCGCGAATAAATCCGTAACTTGTTATTTTTAAGTTATTTACCCGCGGATAAACGGAAAAATTCAATTGGGATCAGTATTATAGTGCAAAAATACCATTTTTTGCTTCCTTCTGTGTAATTGTACCATATTAAGGTTATTTTTTGCTAAGGGTTTTGGGGAGTAAATATCAGGAAATCCCCTATTGTTATATTTTTACAAAAAGATGATAACTATAACTGTAATACATCTCCTGGTTAGCCTCTGTTCTTATAATATAAGATACGGAGGCTAATCTTTTTTTGTTTCCATAAATGCCTGATTTTTCGATATAATTCCATATTTTTGTGTTTTTTGTGAATTTCCCCCAGCATCTTCACTTTGGTTTGTTTTTTCAGAGGCTTATAAAATTTGAATTATTTATACTGAAAACGAAGATTTCACATTATTTTTTTTATCCTTGACAATTCAAATACCCGATGGTTAAATTAGGACATGGAGGCAAGTTAGGAAGCCTCTTGACAAATGGATTTGGTTAAGAAAGAGGAATAGATAAAATGAAGGACCTTTTTACTACCGGCAAGGCCGCAGAAGTTTGTAAAGTAAGTCAGCAGACGATTATTAGATGTTTTGATTCCGGAAGGTTGGAGGGTTTCAGAGTTCCTGGTTCGAAGTTCAGGAGAATCCCCCGGCACAGCCTGATCAAATTTATGAGGGATAATAGTATTCCCTTGGATAATCTTGATTCGGGGAAGAAAAAAATCCTTATAGTTGATGATGATGCGGAGATCGTTGAGTTGATGGCAGATGTATTGCTTCGAGACGGCAGATTTGATCTTAAGACAGCATCAAGCGGCTACGAAGCAGGGATGGTAACTCAGCAGTTCAGACCTGACTTGATTTTGCTCGATTATATGTTGCCTGACATTAATGGAAATGTGGTTTGCCAGACAATCAGGCAGAACCCTGAATTTGAAAATATAAAGATTATCATAGTCAGCGGTGTTATAAAACCAGACGAGATAGATGGTTTGCTTAAATCCGGGGCTGAGGATTTTATTCAGAAGCCTTTTAACATTGTTGAACTTACTGATAAGATAACAAGCGTCTTAGCGATGAATTAGATCTTACAGCAGGGTGTTTGAAAAGAAAGAATCACAAGATATGCCGGAGAGAAGGGCTGATATTACAGTTGCTCACCAAGTAGAATTTGCTATTAATCAGCTTGAGAGTATTTCACTGCTTCCTTCGGTGGCGGATAAATTTCTTAAAGAATTGTTTTTAGGTGGGGGAAATATTTCTACTTTGGCGGGGTTAGTTGAATCTGATTCTTGTTTGACGGCGAAGATGTTTTCTGTTGTGCATTCAAAGGGCGGGGTGTTTTCAGGGGTTGGATTTTCCGCAGTTGAGATGCTTGGTAAGCTTTCTTTGGGTGAGATCCGAAAGATATTCTTTTCATATGAGATAGATAGCTGTGATGCGAGCAGGTCGATATCTAAGAAGGATTTGATATTGCACAGCCTGGCGGTTGCCGTTTCTGCTAGGGCGATATCGCAGGCGGTTAGTCCGCGGATGGATGGCGGTCTGGCGTATCTCGCGGGGTTGTTGCACAATGTTGGTGTTTTGGCGTTGTATGATTCGATGCCCAAAAGTTTTGACAGTATTGTAGCGGAGGCTAAGCTTAACGGCAGCAAGCTGGCGGTTGTTGAGCGGAAGTATCTTGGGGTCGATCATACGATAATTGGTAAAAGGCTTGGTGCTAAGTGGAATCTACCAAAGCAGGTTTCGTGGGCGGCATGGCTTTATAATAAGAATACGGAGATTATTGCGAAAAGCGTTCCCCTGGCGAGGATTGCGCAGATCGTTAGTCTTGGTAATGCGATAGCAAGGCTTGGCCAGATCGGTGACTGCGGCTGTTATGATGAAGTTGTCTGGCCTGGAGAGTTGGTTGAATCGCTTGGGTTAGATCGCGAGCTGGTTGAACAAATTATTGCAGAGCTTGCGGGGCAGGTTGAAGCAGCTGGGCAAAAGCTTGGTTTCGACTCGGCTGATCCGAGGGGTGGGTATCTTGCTACTTTAAATAAGACGGCAGCGAAACTTACAGAGCAAAACAGTAAGCTTGAAAATGAACAGGGTCAGACAGGGGCTGATTCGATGCTCTGGAATTTTGCGAAGGATTTTGTTTTGCGGATTGATGGAGAGGAGTCTGTAGTTGAAATCGCAAAAGAGATGGCGGGGCGATTGCAGAAGTTTTACCATGCGGGATCCGTTTGTCTTTATCTGCTGCCGACAGATAAGAGTAAAATAATTGACGTGGTTGTCGCTGGGGATGCTAAACAGGGCGTCAGGGCGGTGATCGTTGATATGCCGGAATCGGTGCCGGCGGTTCCTGCTGAGATGTTCCGTGAGTTTGGGATAAGCGGGGCAGCGGGGCGGTGCGATTGGCTTTTTGATCAGCTTGATGTTGAATTTGACAGGGACAAGACAATTGTTGTGCCTTTGGTCGGCTGCGCGAGGGCGATCGGGGCGGTTATGCTTGAGCAGAGATATCCGGTTGAGAGGGACAAGCTTTTTGACAGTTTGAAGGTTATGACTTCTATTGTTGCGGGGATACTTAAAGAGAAAATCGAATTGCATAAGCAGAGGGTATTTTCTGAGCAGTTTGCAGAGCTTATCGGCGGGCAGATTAAGAGTGCGGCTGGTGCTGGTGCTTTGGCGGCAACGGATAAGAAGGATGATGATTTTGCCGGGTTGGTGGAGATGGCAGCGGGGGCTGGGCATGAGCTTAATAATCCACTTTCGGTTATTTCAGGCAGGGCTCAGCTGCTTATTGAGGGCGAGAGTGATGAGGATAAAATTGAGAGTCTGAAAAAGATACAGCAGAACAGCGAAGCTTTATCGCAGATAATCGTTAATCTTTTGAGTTTTGCGGAGCCTAAGGCGCCCAAGGCTACGAAAGTTGAGGCTGGGCAGATAATCGAAGAAGCGATTCAGCTTGTTATGATGAAAAAGTCTGTAAGTGAGTCTGATTTTGTTGTCGTTAATGAGCTTGAAGAGGGGCAGGCGGTGTTTGTGGATTCGGGTCAGATAGCTTCGGCGATCGCTAATATATTACATAATGCGATTGAGGCCTGCGGTGAGGAGCTTAGGCCTATAGAGATCAATGTGGGCGGTGGGGAATCCGGCGATATTGTTTCTATTGTGATTACCGACCATGGTTGCGGGATGGATAGCGATACTATCGCAAAGGCTACGCATCCGTTCTTTAGCGGTAAGAAAGCGGGGAGGCAGCAGGGGATGGGGCTTGCAAATGCGAGAAGGCTTATCGAATTGAACAAGGGAGTATTGAGCATCGATAGCACGGTTGGGCAAGGGAGCAGTGTTGTTGTTGAGTTGCCTTTAGGTTAGAACAAGGTCCGATAATTTGTGTGGGGTTTTTATCTTCTGGTGTTCTGCGCTTAAAACAGCATTTCTGTACTCAAATCTTAAAACTGATATTGTGGTATTTATAGGTCTTGGCGGCAGAAGGCATAAAAAAGGATATTGTTTTAAAGCGGAGTGTGGTTTGGGTCGAATTTCTTTATATGTGGGAAGAGGAGTTTTCTGTTTTTGGGTTTTTTTGGTCAGTTGATAGAGAACGGTATGGAACAGGATTTGAGAAATAAGAGATTGCGGGCGGTGGTTAAGCAGCTTAATGCTGAGCGGAAGAGGCACGCGATGAAAGTTGATATACTTTGTAATGACCTTGTTGAGTCACAGAAGCAATTTATCAGCAGGCTTAATACGATAGATTTTTCGAGCGGATTTTATGAATCTATAATTGGCGCTACGGAGCTTGATAAGCTTTTTAACCAGGCGGCAGGGATGATAGAGAGTCAGGTTTTCGGGGCTGAGGTTGCTTTCTTTCTTCGCAAAAATAACAGAATAGATATTTATCCGAACAGAGATTGGGGCAATGTTTCAGAGGAGTTCAGGGACATCAAGAATCGTATGAATTTATCTCTTGCTAATAGGATCTGCAATGCGAATAAGGTTTGCGGGCTTGAGGAAATTTTTGCGATGGATGTTGATGGTTGCCTTGAGGGAGCGGGGAAACTTTCCGCAGCGGCGTTTCCTATAGGCATGGTGAAAGCCTGCGGGTTTATGCTTGTCAGCAGAGATGGTGACAATCCACTTGACAGCGGTGAGATCGCCAATATTGCTGCGATAACAGGCGGGCTTAGCAAGGCTGTTGAGTCATGTCAGATGCTTGCATGTCGATAGAACTTAGTTCACTTCCATAAAAACAGGTTCGTTTTTTTGCTGAATAACCAGATTTACGGCGGGAATTGCGGGGATCTTTTACGCATTTGCGAAAAATCGGCGTTTAAAAATTTGGCCGTGAGGGTTTTAGCAAGTCATTTTGTACCCTTCAGGGTAAGAAATGTCCGCGAATAAATCCGTAGCTTCTTATTTTTAAGTTAGTTACCCGCGGATAAACGGAAAAATTCAATTGAGATCAGTATAGTAAGTTTTTTTGCTGTTTTTGGGTGGATTTGGCGAAATCGATTTTCAAAAATTTGCCTTTTTTCACCTTTTTTTCGGTTTTTT